>DATIQP010000400.1:0-13168 GCA_035470765.1 Polyangiaceae bacterium
CGAGTACCTCGACGTCGTCTCGGCCACGCCGCTCGACTACGCGACGAAGTACGCCGAGAAGTCGCAGCAGTTCGACGTCATCATGTTCGACGAGGCGACGCCCGCCGAGATGCCCAAGACGAACGCCCTCTACCTCGACCCGCGCGGGCCCGGCTCGCCGTTCAAGGTGGAGAACGAGATCGTCATGCCGGGCTTCGACAAGATCGACCGCAAGCACCCGATCGTGCGCTTCGTGGCGCTCGATTCGGTCAACATCGCGCGCGGGCACAAGCTCAAGGCCGAGCCCCAGGACAAGGTCATCGGCGCCTCCGAGCAGGGGCCGATCCTCGTCTCGGGGAACCGCGGGGGCCACAAGATGGTGGCGATGGGCTTCGACATCCGCGAGAGCGATCTGCCGCTGCGGGTGGCGTGGCCGGTGCTGCTCCTCAACATCGTCAACTACTTCACCGACGAGGACGCCTCGTACCTCTCGAGCTTCCGCACGGGCGACGTATGGCGCATCCCGGTCGGCCAGAGCGCGTCGCAGGCCACGCTCACGCTGCCCGGCGGCGCCTCGCAGCCGATCCCGGTCCACGAGGGACGCGCGGTCTATCTCGGCCAGCGCTCGGGCTTCTACGACCTCGCCCTCGGGGGCGCGGGCGGCGCGGCCCCGGCTCCCAAGGCGCCGGGCGACAAGGACAAGGACGTCACCACGGCGGGCGCCGACGTGCACTTCGCGGCGAACCTGCTCGACGACGCCGAGAGCACGATCGCGCCCGCCGAGAAGCTCACGGTCGACGGCAAGGACGCGGGGAGGGTGAGCGCGTTCCACGTGGGCGTGAAGCGCGAGTGGTGGATCTACCTGCTCATCGCCGCGGTGCTCATCACGTTCGTCGAGTGGATCACGTACCACCGGAGGATCACCGTATGAACCGACGGGCGGCGACGAAGTCGACGGCCGAGGTCGAAGGCGACCGACCGAAGGGAGGGAAGCCTTGAACCGGGCCCTCCTCAAGAAAGTCCTGTTCTACGCCCTCGTTTTCGGCGTGGCGGCGATCGGGCTGTGGCTGTACCTGAAGTACGTCTGGTACGCGGGCCCGACGATCGCGTGGAAGCGGGACGGCAAGGACTACGAGCTGCTCGCGCCTCGGCGTCTGGGTTGGGCGGTGCTCGGGGCGCCGTTCTTCCTGTGGATGGTGGGGCGCTCGCTGGCGGACCTGCCCTGGCCGCAGCGCATCCTCTCGGTGATCCTGCGCATCACGTTCGTCGCGCTCCTCGCGTTCGGGCTCTCGCGCCTGGCGCGCACGGCGACCACGCAGAAGGTGTGTACGGTCTTCGTGGTCGACGTCTCCGAGTCGGTGCCCGACGACGCGATCGCGGACGCGCGCGCCGAGATCCAGAAGGCCATCGATCAGAAGCCGGCGGACGCCCTCGTCCGCGTCATCACGTTCTCCACGCGACCGCGCGTCGTGCCGCTCGCGGACGACGCGACCAAGGCGCCGGAGCTCGAGCGCCACGACGCCATCGAGCGCCAAAAGGAGGGCAAGACCGCCGCTGCAAGAGCCAAGGACAAGGACAAGAAGCTGGGGCTCGACGCGGCGACGGACATCTCCTCCGCGCTGCAGCTCGCCTACGGCCTGTACCCCGCGGGGTACATCCGCCGCGCCGTCGTCTTCAGCGACGGCGTGCAGACCGACGGCGATCTGCTCGCCGAGGCGAACCGCGCGCGCGACTTCGGCGTCAAGCTCTACACCGAGGAGTACAAGCGGCCGGTCCCCGGCGAGGTCGCGCTGCGCGAGCTGCGCGTGCCGGACAAGGTCCGCGTCGGCGAGCCCTTCGAGCTGCACGCGGACATCTTCTCGAGCCGGGCGCAGCACGCCAAGGCGGTGCTCAAGCAGGGCGAGGCGATCAACGGCCTCGACGGCGTCCGGATGCTCGATCTCAAGCCCGGCGAGAACGACGTGACCTTCAAGAGCGTCGTGCGCGTCGCGGGCGAGGTGACCTACGCGCTCGACCTCAGCGAGATCGAGGAGGACCGCTTCGCCGAGAACAACTCGTACACCGTCACGGCCGCCGTGCCGGGCCGGCCCGCGGTGCTCTACGTCGAGGGCAACACGTCGCGCGCCAGCTACCTCGCGAGCGCGCTGTCGGCGCAGGAGTTCGACGTCGACGTGCGCGGCCCGCGCGAGCTGCCCTCGAGCCTTCGCGAGCTCGAGCGCTACGACTTCTTGATCCTCAGCGATGCGCCCGCCGACGCCGTCTCGCTCACGCAGCAGGACGCGGTCGAAGGCTACGTGCGCGATCTCGGCGGCGGCTTCCTGTTCGCCGGAGGCGAGAACGGCTACGGCCTCGGCGGCTGGTACCACAGCACGATCGAGCGGATCCTCCCGGTGCGCATGGACTCGGAGAAGCGCAAGGACGAGCCCGGCGTCGCCATGGACCTCGTCATCGACCGCTCCGGCTCGATGAGCGGCCAGAAGCTCGAGATGGCCAAGGCCGCCGCCAAGGCCACCGCCGACACGCTCGACGGCGACGACCTGCTCGAGGTCATCGCGTTCGACTCCTCGCCGCAGAAGATCGTGAAGATGACGAGCGCCAAGTACCGCGCCCGCATCCAGAACGACATCGCGCGCATCCAGCCCGGCGGCGGCACCGAGATCTTCAGCGCGCTCGACGCGGCGTACCAGTCGCTCAGCGTCACGCGCGCGCGCAAGAAGCACGTCATCCTGCTCACCGACGGCCAGGCTCCCCAGGGTGGCATCCGCGATCTGACCCAGCAGATGGTCGCGGAGAACATGACCGTGACCACCGTCGGGCTCGGCGCCGACGTGGACGAGAACCTGCTTCGCATGGTGGCCGACCTCGGCGGCGGCCGCTTCTACAAGGTCGCCGATCCCAGCCAGCTCCCGCGCGTCTTCACCAAGGAGACCGAGATGGTGAGCCGTTCGGCCGCGGTCGAGGAGTACTTCCAGCCGAAGGTCGTGGCGCCCGCGGACTTCCTGCGCGGCATCGACATGGGCTCGGCGCCGTTCCTCCACGGCTACGTCGCCACCAAGATGAAGCCGTCGCCCGCTCAGGAGATCCTCGAGAGCGAGGTCAGCGAGCCGATCCTGGCGCGCTGGCACGTGGGCCTGGGCTGGTCGCTCGCGTGGACCAGCGACGTGAAGAACCTCTGGGCCGTCGAGTGGTTGAAGTGGCCTGGCTACGGGCAGTTCTGGGGGCAGCTCGTGCGCGAGCACATGCGCCAGAAGAAGCGCCAGCAGTTCGACATGCGTGCGGAGATCGACCCGGCGACGGGCCACCTCAAGGCCTCGATCGACGCCATCGGCGGCGACGACAAGTTCGAGAACGGCCTCGACGCGAAGTTCCAGATCAAGGGTCCGTTGCCGTCGCAGGAGGTGAAGCACCTGCAGATGAAGCAGACGGCGCCGGGCCGCTACGAGATCGACTTCCCGCTCGACCGGTACGGCTCGTTCCTCTTGCACTCGTCGCTCGAGAAGCTCGTCGAGGACGGGCGCGGCGGCTTCAAGAACGCCCAGGTCGCGGAGAGCTTCGGCCACGTCACCAACCCGTACCCGCGCGAGTACCTCGCGCTAGCCCCCGACGTGCAGACGCTGTCGCGCGCGGCGGAGGTCACGGGCGGCAAGCTCGATCCGCTGCTGAAGGACGTCTTCGATCCGGCCGGTCAGACGATCACGTACCACGAGGATCTCTGGTCGCGATTCATCCTCGCGGCGATCCTCGTCTACGTCCTCGACCTGCTCATGCGCCGCCTGCGCCTCTTCGACCGGAAGAAGACGATCCGACCGAGCGCCGCTCGGGCCTAGATCCGGCGCCGCCCGCGAGACGGAGACCCCCGCTCGAGCATCGAAGAAAAGGTGCTATGGCCGGGGGGCGAGCGCTGCTAAGAAAACCTCCAGAGAAAGAGCCCCGTGCCCACGCCGACGAGCCCCACGAGCGACGAGCCGATCCGCAGCCGCGACGATCTGCTCGCGCCGTTCTTCGAGGCGGCGAGCGCCAGCGAGGAGCGGCGCGTCGGGCCCGAGATGGAGAAGTTCGGCGTGCGTGTGGCGGACGGCGCCCCCGTCGCCTACGACCGCGAGGTCGTCGAGGTCCTGGCCGATCTCGAGAAGGACCACGGCTGGCAGGCCGACCGGGAGACGGAAGGCGGCCCGCTCATCGCCCTCAAGCGCGGCGGCGCGAGCGTGACCCTGGAGCCGGGAGGGCAGCTCGAGCTCTCCGGGGCGCCCGCCTCGGACGTGCACGGCATCGCCGACGAGCTGCGCGTTCACATGCGCGAGCTCGCGCCCGTCTCGGAGCGGCTCGGCGTCCGCTGGCTCGGCCTCGGCTTTCACCCCTTCGCGCGGCGCGAGGACCTGCAGTGGGTCCCCAAGGGCCGCTACGGCGTGATGCGCGAATACCTGCCCAAGCGCGGCGGCCTCGGCCTCGACATGATGCTCCGCACCTGCACCGTGCAGGCCAACCTCGACTACCGCAGCGAGGCCCAGGCCATGCGGATGATGCGCGCGAGCCTCAAGATCGCTCCGCTCTGCGCGGGCCTGTTCGCCAACAGCCCGCTCGTCGAGGGCCGGCCCTTCGGCGGCTTGACCATGCGCGCGCGCGTCTGGCTGGACGTCGACCCGTCGCGCACGGGCCTCCTCCCCATGCTCTGGAGCGAGAAGGCGACGTTCTCGGACTACGTCGACTGGGCGCTCGGCGCGCCGATGTTCATCCTCAAGCGCGACCACCGGGTCATCCCCAACACCGATCAGACGTTCGCGGAGTTCCTCGCCCACGGCAAGGACGGCCACCGCGCCACCGCCAGCGACTGGCAGCTCCACATCAACACGCTCTTCCCGGAGGTGCGCCTGAAGCGCACCATCGAGATCCGCAGCGCGGACGCGCAGGGCCCCGCGACGGCCTCCGCGCTGCCCGCGCTCTACGCGGGCCTGTTCTACGACGAGCGCGCGCTCGGCGAGCTCGAGGCGTTGATCGCACCGTGGACGTACGAAGAGGTCGCGGCGCTGCGCGAGCGCGTCTGGGAGGGGGGCCTGCGCACCGAGTTCCGCGGGGCAACGCTCGTCGAGCTCGCGCAGCGGGTCGTCGAGCTCGCCAAGGGCGGCCTGCAGCGCCGCAAGCGCCTCGACGCGGAGGGCCGCGACGAGAGCGTGCACCTCGCCGGCCTCGAGGCCCTCGTCGCGCGCGGGCGAACGCCGGCCGACGAGCTGCTCGCCGCGATCGGCGGCGGCGCCGATCTCAAGAAGCGCGTGATCGAGGCCGCGGACCTCGCCTCGCTCGCCGACTGAGCCGCCTCTCCAGCTCCGGGTCGGGCTCAGCCGCCGGTCGCGCGCACCGCCGCGACGAAGGCCGCGACCCGCACGGGATCCTTCCGGCGCGGCTGCCCCGCGACCTCCACCCCGCTCGCCACGTCCACGCAATACGGGGAAACTACACGTATCGCCTCCGCCACGTTCTCGGCGGTCAGGCCGCCGGCGAGCGTCAGCTTCCGCCGACGCGCGAGCGGCACGACCAGGCGCCAGTCGAACGTCCGCCCGCTGCCTCCGAGCGTGCCCTCCACCTTCGCGTCGACGAGCAGGTACTCCCCGGGATAGGCGTCGGCCCGCGCCACGTCCTCGGCCGTCGCGACGCGAATGGCCTTGTACGCGTGCGGCAAGAGGGGGGCGACCGCTTCGGGCGGCTCGTCGCCGTGGAGCTGCAGGCAACCGAGACCCAGCCGCGCGCGCAGCTCGAGCATCTCCTCCGCGCTCCGATCCACCACGACGCCGACCGCGAGCGCGCCGGCGTCGGCCGCCGCGCGGGCGATCGCACGCGCCTCGTCATCCTCCACGAAGCGCGGGCTCTTCGGCCACAGGTTGATGCCGATCGAGCTCGCCCCCGCCGCGACGCACATCCGCGCGTCGGCGGCGGAGGTCACGCCGCAGACCTTGACGTGCGTCACCCGTCCGCGCCGCCGGCGATCTTCAGGAGCTCCTTCACCTTGGCGATGACCTGCGGCGCCTGGATCGGCTTGGTGATGTAGGCGTTCGCTCCGAGCTGCAACGCGCGCTGCCGGTCTTCGCTCGAGCCCTCGGTGGTGATGATGATGATGGGCGTGTCCTTGTGCATCGGGTCGGAGCGGACGCGCTTGACCAGCTTGAGGCCGTCCATGATCGGCATGTTGATGTCGGTCAGGATGAGATCGAACTTGTTGCCGGCGAGCTTGCGCAGGCCGTCGACGCCGTCGTCGGCCTCGGTGACCTTGAGGTTCTTGACGCGCGACAGGGCGAACACCAATAGCTGCCGCATCATCGGCGAGTCTTCCACGACCAGGCACGTGTACTCAGCGCTCATCGACGGACCCTTCGCGGCGAGAGCCGCGGAGAAGGAAACTTGAACGACGGGTAGGGTATCGAAACTCGAGTCATCGGACGACTTTCAGGTGAGGCGCGCGGGGTCGGGGGCGGGGAGCTTGGCGCCGGCGGCGGCGTACAGCAGCGCGCCCGTGAGCGCGCTCGCCGCGTGGGCCCCGAGCATCTTGAACAGCTCGAAATCGACGGGGCCGAACTCCAGCTTCTGCGGGAAGACGGTGTAGATGGCGATCACCCCGACGACGCGGTCGTCGAAGTGCAGCGGCAGCACGGCGGCCGGGGAGCGCTCGCTGGCCTTGGCGAGCGCGCCCTCGGTGATCTGCGCCGAGCCGGTGTTGAAGCAGCGCTCGACGAACGGGGCGAGCGACGACCCCGAGCCGAGCACGATCCGCTCCAGCTTCGTGGCGTCGAGGCCCTCGTGTGCGATGAGCAGCAGGTAGCGGCGCGTCGGATCGGAGAGAAAGACGCCGTAGCGCTGCGCGCCGACGAGCTGCTGCAAGAGCTCCTTGATGTGGTTGACGACCGACGGCAGGTGCAGGGTCGAGTGGAGCTGGTAGCTGGCGACGTAGACGTTGGCGAGCTTGGAGAGCTCTTCTTCCATCTCCTGGAAGCGCGCGCCGTAGCGCGTGGACTGCATCTCCGCCTCGTGGAACTGGCCGAGGAGCTCGGTCTTCTCCTTCTCGAGCTGCTTGATCTTGCGGAGAAGATCGCGCATCGCGTTGTCGCTCGCCAACTGGGTGCGCAGCGAGGCGTTCTCCGACTCGAGCTGGAGCGTCAGCCGGCGGAGCTGATCGTTCTCGTGCATCAGCTCCTCGGTGAGCTGCGCGCCCTTGCGGAAGAACTGCTGGACGAAGACCTCGACGCGCTCGGCGGGCGGCCGCTCGCTCTTTCGCCGGACCGGCGGCTTGCTCTCGTGGACTTCGCGGACTGCCTTCTTCTTCGGGGTGGTCTTCTTGGCCACTTAGCCTCCAGCCGCGTCTTTGACGGCCAACTGCCGGAGCCATACTAGCAGCTCGTTGGAAAGCACGCGCGGTGCCTTGCGCAGCGCGCGCAGATCGCGGCTCCCCGTCAGCAGCATGGCCGCGCGCAGCTCGGCTTCGACGCCCTCCAGGAAGGCGACCGCGCCCGCGCGGCCCCCGCTCTGCAGGGCCTTGAGCGCCGGCCGCGCGATGCCCACCGCCCGCGCGCCGAGCGCGATGGCGCGAGCCGCGTCGAGGCCGGTCCCGATGCCGCCCGTCGCGATGACGGGGGCGCCGAGCGGCGCGATGGCCGCCACGCACACGGCCGTGGGGATGCCCCAGTCCCACAGGGCCTCGCCGAGTGCCCGGGCGCGCGCGTCGCCCTGCTGCTCGGCGCGGAGCGTCTCGACGCCGACCCACGAGGTCCCTCCCGCGCCCGAGACGTCGATCGCCGAAGCGCCCACGCCGAGGGCACGACGCGCCACGTCCGGGGAGATGCCGCAGCCGGTCTCCTTGACGATGACGGGCACGCGCAGCTCCTTCGACAGGCGCGCGATGGTGTCGAGGGCGCCGCGGAAGTCCCGGTCCCCGCCAGGCTGAACGAGCTCCATCGCCGGGTTCAGGTGGATGCAGAGCGCGTCGGCGCCGACCTCGTCGACCAGACCCTGCACCTCGGCGGTCTTCATGCTGCGCGCCTGCACGACGCCGAGGTTGCCGAGCAGCAGCGCGCTCGGCGCCGCGTCGCGCACCAGGAACGAGGCGCGCGTCTCGGGCCGGACCATCATCGCGCGCTGGCTGCCCAGGCCAAAGCCGTAGCCGCGCTCCTCGGCGATGGACGCGAGCTCGCGGTTGATGCGCCCGGCCTCGTCCGTGCCGCCGGTCATGGAGGCGATGACGATCGGCGCGCGCAGCTTCTTGCCGAACAGCTCGACGCCGAGGTCCACTTCGTCCATGGCGAGCTCGGGCAGCGAGTCGTGGACCAGCCGCACGCCGTCGAGCAGGGTCGAGGCGCCGCGAAAGCCCACGTCCCCCTCGGCGCACAGGGTGAGGTGGTCGCCCTTCCGATGTTCGATGCCGTCGCTCATGGAAGACTCGTATCGTTCAGAGAAAATTGAAACGCGTTGGAATTCAAAGACAATTCGCGGAGGCTGCGCGTTGACATGGCGCGCCGCCGCCCCTAGCTTACCGTTCAGTACCGGCTCGCCATGCGCGAGCGTAGCGAGAGTCGGGACCTATCGTCGAACGGATTCGTTAAGGATAGGCCTTTGCCAAGCGCCCCAAGTGGGCCAAAAGCAGACGCCCCTCGCCCATGATGTCCCCCGAGATTCATCCTGCCCCGAGCGCCCAGTCCTTCAGCGCGCTAGCGCGCGCGACCAAGGCGGACGTCGACCTGGCGCTGCTCACGCTCGCGAAGGCACACACCGAGCGCGCGGCGGCCCTCTCGCCGGACGCCGGCATGGTGATTGGGGCGCTCTTCGAGCTGGCGACGCGCGGGGGCAAGCGCCTGCGGCCCGCGCTGCTCGCCGCCTCCTACGTGGCGAACGGCGGGGAGGGTGGCCCGCGCGCGGTGGTGGACGCCGGCGTGGCGTTCGAGGTGCTGCAGGCCTACCTCCTCATCCACGACGACTGGATGGACGATGACGACGTGCGTCGCGGGGGCCCGTCGGTCCACGCCGCGCTCCGGGAGCGCTTCGACGACCGCGCCACCGGCGACGCCTGCGCCATCCTCGCGGGCGACTTCGCCGTGGGCCTTGCTCTCGAGGTGCTCGCGTCGGTGAAGGTGCCGCCCGCGCGCATGGTGGCCGCCGTGCGCGAGTTCGCCACGATGCAGACCGAGGTCGTGACGGGCCAGATCCTGGACGTGCGCGGCGCCGCGACGACCCCCGCGGGCGTCGAGACGGTGCACCGGCTCAAGACGAGCAGCTACACGGCGCGGGCGCCCCTCGCGATGGGCGCCATCCTCGCGGGCGCGTCCGACGACGTGGCGAGCGCGCTGCGCGCGATCGGCGACCCGATGGGGATCGCCTTCCAGCTCCAGGACGACCTCCTCGGGACCTTCGGCGACTCCGAGAAGACGGGCAAGTCGGCGCGCAGCGATCTGCGGCGGGGCAAGCGCACGGCGCTCATCGCGGAGCTCGAGGGCGATCGCCACTCGGCGCAGCTCTTGCCGCGCGTGCTCGGCGTGATCGACGCGCCGGACGAAGAGGTCGACGCCCTCATCCGGCGCATGGTGGACTCGGGCGCGAAGGCTCGCGTCGAGGCGCGCCTCGCCGCGCTGCTCGCGGATGCGCGCGCCGGCATCGAGCGGCTGCCGCTGCGGGCCGAGGGCAAGGCGCTGCTGCAAGGAGCGGTGGACGCTCTTCTGGGGCGCGAGAAATGACGAGCGAAGGCCGCGAGACGTCCGGGCACGCCTGCGGGAAGCTGATCCTCGCCGGAGAGCACGCGGTCGTCTACGGAGTGCCCGCCATCGCGCTCGGCATCGACCGCGGCGCCAGCGCGCGCGCGAGAGAGCTGGCGGCGGGGCCCAGCCGCCTGCGCATCACGACCTGGTCGACCGAGGTCACGGAAGACGACGGACGCGAGCTCGGCCGGGCGCTCGCCTCGTTGCTCGCATCCGTGCGCGCGGGCGGGCCGCTGCCTCCGCTCGAGATCGAGGCGGAGGCCGAGCTCCCCGCGGGCGGAGGGCTCGGCTGCTCGGCCGCGCTCGGTGTCGCGATCGCGCGGGCCGCGAGCGGGTTCGCCGCCGATCCGGGCGACGCGCGCGAGCACGCGATGGCGTGGGAGAAGATCTTCCACGGCAACCCGTCGGGTGTCGACGCGGCGGTGGCGGCGCTCGGCGGCACCCTCCAGTTCGTTCGCGACGGCGAGCGGAGCCACATCGAGCCGATCACGGCGCGGGCGCCGCTGGTCTTCGCGGTGGGCCACTCGGGCACGGCGTCGAGCACCCGTTCGATGGTCGAGGCCGTGGCGCGTCAGCGCGCACAGAGGCCCGCCATCGTGGACAAGACGTTCGAAGGCATCGGCGCCGTCGTCTCAAACGCGCGGCTCGCCATCGAGGCCGGCGACCGAGGGGCGCTGGGCAAGCTTCTCGACCTGAACCAGATGCTGCTCGCGGGCCTCTTGCTCTCCACGCAGGAGATCGAGGCGATGTGCTCGTCGGCCCGCGAGGCCGGAGCGCTCGGGGCGAAGCTGACGGGCGCGGGAGGCGGCGGGTGCGTCATCGCGCTCGTCGAGAGCCGCCCGGGGGCCGAGCGCGTGCTCTCGGCGTGGAAGGGTCTGTCGTTCGAGGGCTTCGTCGCCGAGCTGCGGGCGCCCTCGCGCGAGCGAATCGTCGATCTGGCCGAGGCGTTGCCATCGAGGCGCCAGCCGCGGAGCATGGAACGATGAGCCGCGCCGTCGCCGTCGCGCACCCGAACATCGCGCTCGCCAAGTACTGGGGCAAGCGGGCGCGGCCGGGGAATTTCCCGGCCGTGCCGAGCCTGTCGGTCACGCTCGACGGAATGAGCACCCGCACGGAGGTCGTCTTCGACGCTGCGCTGGGCGGCGACGAGCTGGTCCTCGGAGGCCGGGCCGCGCCGCACGACGACGGCGCGCGCGTCGCCGAGCTGCTCGATCGCGTGCGCGCCGCGTCGGGCGAGAAGCGCTTCGCCCGCGTGACCTCGGCGAACGATTTCCCGACCGGCAGCGGCCTGGCGTCGAGCGCGTCGGGCTTCGCCGCGCTGGCGCTGGCCGCGGTCGCGGCCGCGGGCCTCGAGTGGTCCGAGTCCCGGGTGAGCGACCTCGCCAGGCGAGGCTCCGCGAGCGCCGCGCGAAGCGTCTTTGGAGGCTTCGTGGAGCTGCTCGCCGGTGCCGAGTCGGGGAGCGAAGAGGACGTGCTCGCCGCTCGCCCCGTGGCCGCCTCCGACGCGCTCGACCTCCGCGTCCTCGCGTGCGTCGTCACCGAGCAGCCCAAGGACGAATCGTCTCGCGCCGGCATGCGGCTCACGGCCGAGCGCAGCCCGTACTACGCGACCTGGCTCGAGAGCTCTCCGCGCACCTTCGAGTCGATGAAGCACGCGCTCGTGGCGCGCGATCTCGCTCGCGTGGGCGAGCTCGCCGAGCAGAGCGCCCTCGCGATGCACGCGTGCGCGCTGGCGGCCGGCGTGATCTACCTCCGCGGCGTCTCGCTCGAGCTGTGGCAGCGCGTGGGCGAGCTGCGCGCCGCAGGCCTGCGCGCCTACGCGACCGCCGACGCCGGGCCGCACGTGAAGGTGCTCGTCCAGGGCGCCGACGCCGCGCGCGCGAAGCGGGAGCTCGAGGCGCAGCCTGGAGTGCTGCGCGTCATCGACTCCGGCGTGGGCGCCGGAGCTCGCCTGATCGAGGGGCCGGCATGAGGGCGCGGGCGCCGGGCAAGCTACTCCTGTCGGGGGCGTATGCGGTCCTCGAGGGGGCGCCGGCGATCGTGCTCGCCGTCGACCGCCACGCGTGGGCCGAAGGGCGCTCGGCGCAGGCTCCTGCCGAAGTGCGCGCCGCGCTCTCCGATCCGCCGGGGGTCGACACGAGCGCGCTGGAGATGGACGGGCGCAAGCTCGGGTTGGGCTCGAGCGCCGCCGGCCTCGTCGCGGCGCTGGCCCTGCGCGCCGCCGAGAGCGGCCAGGACGTCAGGGACGCCGGCGTGCGCGCGCAGCTCTTCGCGAAGGCGTGGGCCGCTCACGCCGAGGTCCAGGGCGGCGGGAGCGGCGTCGACATCGCGGCGAGCGTCTACGGCGGTGTGTCCCAGTACCGTACCGGGCGCCCCCCCGAGGCCGTCGCGCTGCCGTCGTCGCTCCGCTTCGCGGCGTATTTCAGCGGCCAGAGCGCGCGCACGAGCGAGCTGCGCGCCCGAGTGACCTCGCTCTCGGCGCGCGACCCCGCGCTCCACCGACGCGCGATGCAAGCGTTGATCGAGCTCGCGGAGCGCGCCGCCGTCGCGGTGACGAGGCCCGAGTCCGATGCAGGAGAGCTCGTGACCGTGTTGCAGGGCACCGCGAAGGGGCTCGCCGCCCTCGGCGCGGCCGCCGACGCGCCCATCGTCCCGCCCGCCTTCGCCGAGCTCGGCGAGCTCGCGGGGCACGAGGCCAGTGCGTTCATTCCATCCGGCGCCGGCGGCGGAGACGTCGGCGTGTTCGTCGGTACGGAAGGTCCGTCCGCGTCGTTTGTTCAGAAAGCCCAGCAGCTCGGCATGAAGCGACTCGAGCTGGCCATCGATCGCGAGGGCGTGGTCGTCCTCGAGGCAGCGTAGGAAGACACATGGCACGTACGTCCAGGCTCCCCGGTTTCTACAAGGTCAGCGTCGAAGAGCGGCGCGCGCTCGTCAGCGACGCGACTGGCGCCGATCCGCGCGACATCGACCGCTCCCTCGAGGCCGGCGGCCTCGACGCGGAGACGGCCGACAAGTTCGTCGAGAACGTGATCGGCACGTACGGTCTGCCCTACGGCGTCGCGCTCAACGTCCGCGTCAACGGCCACGACTACGTCGTGCCGATGGTCGTCGAGGAGCCGAGCGTCGTGGCGGCCGCGTCCAACGCGGCCAAGATGGTGCGAGAGGGCGGGGGATTCGGCGCGGAGATGGACGCGCCGCTGATGGTCGCCCAGATCCAGCTCACCGCTGTGCACGATCGCGAGGCCGCGCGCGCGCGCGTGCTCGCCGCCAAGCAGGAGATCCTCACCCGGGCCGACGCGGCGATCCCGGGGCTGATCGAGCGCGGCGGCGGCGCGCGCGACGTCGAGGTGCGCCTGCTCGGAAGCGACGAGGACGCGATGCTGGTCGTCCACGTCCTGGTCGACTGCCGCGACGCGATGGGGGCGAACCTCGTCAACGGCGTCGCCGAGCGCGTGGCCGAT
>DATIQP010000401.1:0-5711 GCA_035470765.1 Polyangiaceae bacterium
CCTCCCGGTTGCTGGCCAGGCCCCATATTCATAGCTTCGCTCCCTTGGGAAACATGCAATGACCCACGTCTGGCGATTTAGACGCCGAGGAAAGCCGAAAGTTCCAGGGTTCCACGTCCAGTCCCACGGTACACGACTGACTCGCCATTGCAAATCACTGCCGCACGGTCGAGCGCCCGGAGTGATGCGCCGATCGCGTCACCCCGCCAGGGCGTCCACGAGAGCGTCGGCCTGTTCCTGCAAGGCTTTGGCCGTCTTCTTCGACCGCACATGGGCCGCGATGGCGAACGAAGCTCCGGCGACGCCCAGGGCAGCCACGTTGACGGCCTGCAGGACGATGGAGTTGATGACGTCGGAGCGCAGCTCGTCCGGACCGGCGCCCGCGGCGAGCAGGCCGTAGCGGAGCACCAGGCTCCCGCACAAGAAGCCGGCCGAGCTGGCGATGCTAGCGCACACGCGCGGCACGCGCTCCCAGCGGGCCAGGCGGAAGTCGAGCTCGCCGAGCTGTTCGTTGACGAGGCCGGCGCGAAGCTCCGGGTTCGGCTCGTCGAGCGCGCCGAGCAGCGCCCGCTCCCAGTCGGCCCGAGGCGCGGCCGCGATCACCTGGCGCACGCGGTCGATGCCCTTGGACGCGAGCTCTGCGCGGAGGACCGCCGGATGGAAATACGTGGGCGCCCCCGCGAAGCGCAGGCGGCGGAGGCACGCCGCCACGCAGCCGACGGCGACGACCGCCGCGACTAGGACGAGCATCGCGAGACGACGCTCAGAACGGCTCCTTCGCCGTGGCCGCCTCGATGCGATCGAGGAACGGCTGCCGCAGCTCCGCGAGGGTGAGCTTCGGCTGGATCTTGTTCACGTCGACCGAGGCGATGGGCTTCTGCACGCGGCCGACGATCGTCACCTCGCTGATGGTGATGACGCGTCCGCCGCCCTTCGCCTGCGCGGAGGCGCTGCCCTCCGAGACGAACATCGCCGCGGCAGCCGCGACGCCGATGCTTGCAACCTGCAGATACTTCGCGAGACGCATCTTCGTCCTCCTCGTCAGGGCTTCTTCTTGGCGCTGCCGGTCGGCGCGGGCGTGGCCGTGGCGGCGGGCATGTTCAGCTCGTTGACGTGATCCTGCGCGCCGGCGATGAGGTCGTCGATGTCGTCGCTCACTCCGGGCGGCGCCTTCGGACCGCGCATCTGCAGGTACGTCTTGAACTCGCGGAGCGCGGCGTTGGCCTGGTCCTTGTTGCTCATGCCGGGGAAGCTCGGCGCGTAGCGGTACATGAGGCCCATGGCGTAGTGCGCCGAGGCGAGCGTCGAGTCGAAGGAGAGCGCGGTATCGAGCTCCTTCTTCGCGTCGGCCCAGCGCGACAGCAGGCGATAGCAGTCGCCGAGGTTCATGTGGGCGATCGCGCTCTGCGGCGCGAACTTCACGGCGCTCTCGAGAAGCGGCTGCGCCTCCTGCGCGTTGCCCGCCTCGAGCTTCATCGCGGCGACCTGCACGGTGGCCTCGACGAGGTCCGGCCTCTTCGCGCGCGCGGCGTCGAAGTCTTTGAGCGCGGCGATGCGCTGGCCCGCTTCGCGCTCGATGAGGCCGCGGAGCAAGAGCGCCTCGGCGTTGCCCGGGTCGCGCGCGGGGCTCGCCTGCCCGAAGCCTTCGAGCACCGCCTGGAGGGCGTACTTCGCGAGCTCGGCGCGGCCGTTGCGGTAGTGGTCTCGCGCGATGACGATCATCGCGTCCTTGTAGTTCGGATCGATGCGCAGCGCGTCCTGCGCGAGCTGCTGCGCGCCGCTGCTGTCCTTCTCGAGCGACTTCACCTCGGCGAGGTAGGTCTCGATCCGCGCGCTGTCCGGGAACTTGTGGTGCTTGTCGGTGAGGAAGGTGTCCGCCTCGCCCTGATGGCCCGTTTGCGCGAGGTTGAGCGCGTACGCGCCCATCGCGAGCTCGTAGTCGCTCTTGACCGTGAAGGCCTGGCGGAACGCCTGCTGCGCGCCGGCGTTGTCGCCCAGGCGCTCGAGGACGCAGCCGAGCGAGTAGTACGCCGCGGCCGCCTTCGGGTCCTGCGTGGTCGCCTCGCGGAAGGCGGTCTTGGCGGTCGGCAGATCACCGCTGGTCCAGGCCTGGAAGCCCTTGTCGTAGCTACCCTTCGCGTCGCTCGCCATGTCCGCGTGCTGCGACGGCCCCTCGGTGACGCCGACGACCGCCCCGGCGTTGCCGCCGCCGGTCGTCACCTCGCTCGTCCCTTCCGTCGTGCCGCCGTCCTCGTGGCCCGGGTACTTGACCTGCTTCGAGTCGTCGCCGCCGCACGCCGCCAGCGCGGCGCCGGCGAGGACGAGCCCGAACGCGATCGTAGGGAGCTTTCTCATGGCGCCACCGGCAGCGGCATCGCCGTCCCGTTCTCGGGTGGAGTGGCCGGAAGGCCCGGCCGCGTCTGCAGGTACATGCCGTTGGTGTAGCTCAGCCTGCGCGAGTGCGCCGGGTCGTTCGGGTCGGTCGTGGAGCTCACGTAGGTAGCCATCTTGGCGTCGCCGATGAGGGGCGTGAGCGACGCGAGCCTGTTGATCGCGCGCGCCACCGAGGGGTTGCGCACGTTGTACTGGCGCGCGAGCGCCACGGCCTGCGCGTAGTAGCGGACCATGATGGTGTCGGCGGCGTCGATCTCCGAATCTCGCTTCTTGCGCCAGCCCTCCTTAACCTTCGCCGTGATGTCGTCGGCGAGGTCGACGAGCTCGTCGCGCCCGCTGTTGCGCATCTGCTTGAGGGTGGCCTCCTGCTTCGGGGTGAAGAGCTTGAAGGCCGCGCCGCCGCAGTAGTAGAGGCCCGTGCGCATCGAGTCGTAGAGCGAGCCGCGCCGCGCGAGCGCCGCGGGCACGTACTCGAGCGACTTGTAGGTGTCGACGATGTGCTGGAGCTTTTTGTCGTAGTCGTCGGCGGTGGCCGCGTCCTTCTTGTAGACGCCGGTCGTGATGAACTGGCCCGTCTTCTGGTCGACCTTGCCGAAGATGTCCTCGGCGTGGAGCTTGACGTACTGGTGGTGCGTCGCGTCGTAGTCGAACTTGTCGCGGATCTCCTCGTCGAGGAGCGTGTACTCGGCCTCGGCGCCGTAGTCGGCGAAGGGGAGCTTGTCCGCGTCGGCCGACGAGGTCTGGTGCAAGAAGTTCCACGCGCCGATCGTGGTCTTGAACCAGTCGTGGTAGCCGGTGTCGCTGCCGGCCTTCTTCATCCTCGCGACGCGCCACGCGGCCTCGAGCGCGTACTTCGCCGCGGGGCTCGAGCCCTTGTGCGAGTTGTAGAAGCCTTCCATCGCCTGGATGGCAGTGAGGCGGAAGTTGCGGTTGCTGCCGCTGTCCGCCCCGCTCGGGTTCCACTGCTGGAAGTCGTAGCTCGCGACGAGGTAGTCGTAGTTCGCCCTCTCGTCGGCCGTCGGCCCGAGCTGCACGACGATGCGATACATCGCCTGCATCCGGTCCCGCTGGCCGATGGCGTTGGCGAGGATCATCGCGTTCTTCGCCGCCTCTTTGCGCTTGGGCACCTCGAAGCGGACGTTGTTCGCCACCTTCTCGTAGGTCTCGGTGGCCTTCGGGTAGTTGAAGAACGAGTAGTAGGTCGTGCCTTCCTCGTCGTACGCGAGCTGCAAGAAGCTCATGCGCTCCTTGTACTGTTTCTCGTCGGGCGGAGTGTTCGTCTTCGGGTCGCCCTTCTGCAGCTTGGTGAGGATGTCTTCCTTGCCGTACTCGGCGATGAACCGCTCGTAGTTCTTGATGGCGCGGTTGCTGTCGCCGATCTGCTTGAAGCAGAACGCGGCGCGCATGGCGCCGCGGGGCGCCTCGCGGCGCGACGGCGCGTTGTTGAGCGCGGCCTCGTAGAGGGCGCCGGCCTCGGCCCACTTCTTCGCCCGATCCGGGTTGATCGGATCGCAGCGATCGGTGTCGGCCTTGAGGTCGCGGCCGCACGCCTCGATGAACTTCTTGTCGGCGTCCTGGTACCCGGCCGCCGCGAAGATGTCGACCGTGAGGGTGTTGCGGCACTGGTTGTTGACGCAGTCCTCGTCGGTGCCGCAGTCCGCCTTCTTGGTGCAGGCCTTCCCTCCCCCGCCGCCGACCGCGCAGCTGTGGGCCTTGTCCGCCTCGGCGAGCTCGCGCGCGCGCTGCGTGTCGTTCGACTTGGCGGCCATCGTGATGAGCTTGACCCACGCCTTCTGGCCGTACTCGTCCTTGCCGCAGTGGTCCTTGTAGAGCGGCTCGAAGCGGGCCTTGGCGTTCGCGAAGTCGCCGTAGACGAAGTACACGTCGCCGACGTCGAACTGGTACATCGTCGAGTTGTGCGTCGGGTCCTTCTCCGGCGGCACGTGCTGCACGTACTCGTCGCGGGCCTTCATGCTCGCGAGGATCACCGGCGGGATCGGCACGACCTTCACGGTCTGCTGGTCCCCCGTGCCGACCATCTCGAGCTCGGTGCGCTTCTGCACGCCCTGGGTGCCCTTGGTGTCGTCGTAGAGCGCGTAGGCCAGGTCGCGGCCGATGTCGCTCTCCTCGACCACCATCTGCGCCGCGACGTCGAGGTACTTGTCGTCCTCGTTGCTATCGCGCACGTCGATCGCGGCGGCCTTTGCGGTGTCGACCTCGGCCTGCGTCGGCGCCGGGAACTGATCCTTCTTCTTCGTGTGGAGGATCGTCTCGATGCGGACCTGCTTGTTGCGCGCGTCGGCGAGCCAGAAGCGGCTGTCGTAGGCGTCGGGCGCGTTCTCGTCCTGCTTGATGTAGCCCTGCCAGCCGAGCGCCGCGAGCCTGTACTCGGCCAGCGCGCGCGTCAGATCGTCGAGGGCTTCCTTCTCGTTCGGCGCCTGGGTGGCGGCCACGAGCAGCTGCTTGCCGAGGTTGGTGTGCGTCGCCGCGGCCTGGCGCAGGCCGCCTCGCACGAGCCGCTCGGCGTTCTGCAGCGCGCCCGGGTTCTCCTTGTTGGCGTCGACCCAGGGCGTGTTGCCGATGTAGTTCGCGAGCTGGGTGCGCGCGGCGAGCGCCTTGGCCGCGATCGCGTCGTGCTCGGGCGTGCCTTGCTTCTTGGTGACCAGCATCTGGTCGTACGTCAGCGCGATCTCGTTCTGGACGTCCGGCGCCGTCGGATCCATCGGCCACTTCTTGAGGATCAGCTCGTAGGTCTCGACGGCGTTGTTGAACTGGTTCAGGCTGCGAAACTCGCTCGCGAGGGACTTGTAGATCTCGATCGTCCAGGGCTTGTCCTGGGGGATGAGCGTGGGGTCCTTCACGCGGTCGATCGCGACGTGGAGCTTCTTCTCGGCGACCTCGGGGTTCGGCTCGGTGTCGACGATGTCCGGCCGCTGGATGAACGGCTCCCACTCGCCCGGGCCCGTGAAGTCGACGTTGGTCAGCGAGCCGGCGATGTAGGTGTACGCCTCGCTGCGGAAGTCGCCGACGTTGGTCTCGCCCTGCTTCTCGAGATCGTCGGCGTGGAGAAGGAGCTTCACGAAGGCGCGCGTCGCGCCGTCGTAGCGCTGCTGCTTGAAGAGCGTCCAGGCGTACTTGTAGAGCGCGACGCCAAAGAGCGGCGGCTTGTGGAACTGGAGCGAGTGCTGGTAGGCGCTCGCGGCGCGGTTGAGGTCCCAGACCGCGATGGGCTCGTCGTCGACGACGCCGCCGCGCGGGTCGAGCTGGTCGAACTCCCAGTTGCCGATCTGCCACCAGATCTCGGCGACGTACTTCGG
>DATIQP010000402.1:0-8712 GCA_035470765.1 Polyangiaceae bacterium
GGCTCCGAGCCGGAGAACGCCGTGGTCGTGAGCGACTGCCCCCTCGCCGGCCTGCGCATCGCCAAGGAGAACGGCGTGCGCGTCCGCCACCCCGTCGAGGCGCTGGCGGAGGCCTACGGCATCGTCGCGGAAGTATCCTGAAGGGAGTCGCAACCATGAAACCCATCCAGCGCAACGAAGTCCTCGATCTCGGCGAGTACGAGGCCATACGCCCGCGCTTCCGCGCCCGCGTCATCGAGGAGAAGAAGCGGCGGCGCGTCGCCGTGGGGGCCGAGGCGACGGCCGTCTTCGAGAACCGCGACACCGTCCTGCTCCAGATCCAGGAGATGCTGCGGACCGAGCGCATCACCCGCGAGAGCGGGATCGCCCACGAGATGGAGACCTACAACGCGCAGATCCCCGGGGAAAACGAGCTGTCCTGCACGCTGATGATCGCCGAGCTGCCGGAGCGCGAGGAGCGGGACACCAAGCTCCGCGATCTGCGAGGCGTCGAGAAGACGGTCGGGCTCTGGGTGGACGGCGAGCGCTACGGCGCCGTGATCGATCCGAAGTTCCTGCTCGAGGACCAGGCCTCCGCCGTCATGTTCCTCAAGTTTCCGCTCAGCCCGGGGGCCGCGAAGGCGATCCGCGAGGCGGGCGCCGGCCAAGGGACCCACGCCATCGAGCTTCGCATCGAGCACCAGGCCTACCGCGCGACGGCTGCCCTCGGCCGGGAGGTCCTGGCGAGCGTGGCGGAGGACCTCGGCTGATGTTCGTCTACGAGCGGGCGGTGCGCTTCGAGGAGGTCGACGCCGCGAAGATCGTCTTTTTCGCGCGCTTCCTGAACTACGCCCACGAGGCGATGGAGGCGTTGCTCGGCGGCCTCGACGGCGGCTACGTGCGGCTCGTCAACGAGCGGCGGCTGGGCATGCCGGCCGTGCACGTAGAGTGTGACTTCCGCGCGCCGCTCCGCTTTGGCGACGCGATGCGCATCGAGACGTACGCGGCGCGGATCGGCACCAAGTCGGTCACGTACCGCTACGAGTTCTTCCGCGCCAGGGACAACGCCCACGTGGCCACGGTCGAGCACGTCTGCGCCGTGACGGACCTCGACGCGATGAAGGCGGTCCCCGTCCCCGACGACGTCCGCGCGCTGCTGGAGCGGCACCGAGGGCCTGAAGTTCCGCCGTAGGCGGGAGTCAGCCCCCTTCTTTTTCGGGCTCGGCCTTCGCCGGGGCTTCGTCCTTGGTGGGCCCGCTCTCCGGGGCCGCCTTGGTCTCCTCGCCCTCGGTCCCTTCGTCCTCCTCTTCGTCCTCTTCCTCGTCGGCGTCCTCGCCCGGGCTCGGGGCGGACTTCGAGGTCGCCCGCTCGCCGCTGGCCGAGCCGACGGTGACCAGCGCGCCCGGATCGAAGCCGCGCGCCTTGTGGCGGAGCATGACGCCGATCATCGCGACGCCGAACGCGAACAGCGCGATGCACGCCCACTGCGCGGGCGTGAGGCCGCCGTAGCGGGGGTCGGCGTTGATGCGCGAGTCGGCCTCTGTGATGCGCAGGTAGTCCATCGCGAAGCGCACCGGCGCGTACGCCATCGTGGTCGCCACGACGTACGTCCCCACGCGGACCTTCTTGTGCCAGGTGAGCGCGAGCAGGGTCGCGAGCACCAGCGTGAAGAGCATCTCGAGCAGCCCCAGGTCGTAGCGGGGAAGATCGCCGTGCAAGAACTCGATGGGGCCGAAGTGCGTGCGCGGCCCGGTGAACATCTTGGCGACGTACTCGGGGCTCGCGTCGGGCGGGAAGCCGCGCGGGAACTCGACGGCGAGGAAGGCATCCTTCGCCGCGAGCGCGCCCGGGTGGTCGTGGACCGACGAGCAGCCCGAGCGGCCGAAGACCCAGGCGACGGGGAAGACCGAGAGGATGAGATCCGCGAACGGCAGGATGGGCTGCACCGCGTCGCGCCGCCGGATGCGCCCGATCCAGCCGAGCCACGGGTGGCCGGGGAACTTCGACTCGAAGTAGAAGTACTTCCAGAGCACGATGCCGGTGAAGGCGCCGATGAAGCCGCCGAAGCTCGACAGGCTTCGCCAGAGCATGAGCAGCGACCACGGCTCGTCGAGGATCTCCTTCGGGTGGTAGAAGACCTCGTCGAGCATGTGCCCGCCGATGAAGCCGCAGACGAGCATCCACGTGATGAACGAGTTGAGTCGGTCGAGGTCGTAGCCCATCGACTTCGCCCGCTTGGTGGCGAGCCAGATGCCGATGAGGACGCCTGTCGCGACGAGGATGCCGAAGGGGTGGATGAAGCCCGGGTCCGGCACGTGGATGTACGGGATCATTGGCGGGAGGTTCTAGCAGGATCTCGGCCCACAGGGGCCAACGGATGGGGTTGGTCTTGGGCGGGGCGTCAAGTCCTGTCGACCCGGACCTTGGGCTTGGCGCCGAGCAGCGCGAGCTGCCCGCACGCAGCGCTGACGTCGTCGCCGCGACGCCGCCGGATGAAGCAGGAGTAGCCCGCGTCGCAGAGCACCTTCTGGAACTCGAGCACCCCGCGCAGATCGGGCGGTCCGAGGCTGGCGGCGGCGATGGGGTTCATCGGGATGAGGTTGATCTTCACCGGCAGGCCGCGCAGAAGGCGCGCGAGCTTGTGTGCATCCTGCAACGATTCGTTCTTGCCGGCGACGAGCGTGTACTCGATCGTGATGCGGCGGCGGCGAGGCAGCGGGTAGGCGCGCAGCGCCTCCATGAGCTTGGCGAGCGGGTACTTCCGGTTGATGGGCATCAGGCGCGACCGCGTCTCGTCGTCGGGGGCGTGGAGGGAGACCGCCAGCCCGATGTTGCCGCCGAAGTCCTCGCCGAGGCGGGCGATCTCGGGGACGAGGCCGCTGGTGGACACCGTCACGCGGCGCGACGACAGCCCAATCCCGTCGGCGTGGGTCAGCAGGCGAAGCGAGCGCGCGGTGGCCTCGTAGTTGTGCAGCGGCTCCCCCATGCCCATGTAGACGACGTTCCGGAGCCTGTGACCCTCGGGAAGGCTCGCGCGGCCGATGAGCACCTGGGCGACGATCTCGTCGGGGCCGAGCTGGCGCTTCAGCCCCGCCACGCCGCTCGCGCAGAAGACGCAGCCCATGGCGCAACCGACCTGCGTCGAGATGCACTGGGTGACGCGCAACGGCTCGGCGGAGGCGTCGCCTGCCTGCTCGTCGTCCTCGTCGTCGTCGGGCGCGGCCGACGCGTCGGCGTCTTGGTCGATGGGGCTCGGCAGCTCGCCCTTGGGGCCGCTGACGCCGGGGATGAGCACGGTCTCGATCGTGGCGCCGTCGTGGAGGGCGAGCAGCAGCTTGCGCGTGCCGTCCTGCGCCGCACGCTCGGTGGCCACCGAGACGCGCGCGCCCGCGCCGAGGTCAGTGAGCGAAGCGCGCAGGCCGGCAGGCAGGTCCGTCATCTTCTCGGCGTCGACGACCCCCCTGCCCTGCACCCAGCGGAAGACCTGCTTGCCGTGGAAAGGCCGGCCGCCGAGCTCGGTTACGGCTCGGCTCCATTCCTCGGGGGTGCGCGCCAGCGGCGGCGGGAGCATGACCGGAGGTGTAGCACACCCCGCCGGGTCAGCTCGGGCGGGTGATGCGCCCGCTCGCGTCTCGAAGGCGCCGAACGAGGACCCGCAGCACGCGCTCCTGGATCTGAGGGCGCCGAGCCATGAGCTCGCGAAAATCCGCGCCGTGCAGCCGCACGAGGCCCGCGTCCTCGGTGGCGACCGCGTCGGCGCTGCGCGGCTCGTTGTCGAGCAGCGCCAGCTCGCCGAAGAAGTCCCCGGCCTTCGCGAGCGAGAGCTCGACCTCGCCGTCGCGGATGGAGACCGCGCCGCGGCGCACGATGTAAAGCGACTCGCCGGGGTCGCCCTTCTTGAAGATGACCTCCCCCGACGGCACCTCGACCGAGGAGAGCATCTCGGCGACCCGGCGCAGCTCCGACCCGGGCATCTGCTCGAAGATGGGGACGGTGCGCAGGAAGGCCATGCGCTCGAACAGCGGGATCAAGCTTGCTCGCTCCTCGTAGAGGCGGGGGTAACGCTGCTGGAAGCGCTCCTTGTATACCAGCATCGCGTGGCCGAGGATGGTCGCGTCGCCGAGCTCCACGATCGCCGCCAGCGGATCGCGCTCCACCTGCGAGACCCCGTCGGCGAACTGCCGCGCGGCGTCCGCGCGCTCGCGCAGGGAGAGTCGCTCGAACAGCGGCACCACGCGCGCGGAGAGGTCGCGCGGGAGGGTCGCGTCGACCAGCTCGGCGATCTTGGCGTCGACCTCGGCGCTGCGGCGCCGCAGCCCGGCTTGCACCGCCGAGACCAGGCGGTGCTTGCCGGTGAGCGAGAGCAGGTGCAGGACGCGCTCGCGGGCGCCCGCGATCTCGTTCTCGATCTCGACGCCGAGCCGATCGAAGGGCGCGTCGATCTTCCAGTCCGGGATGCCGTCGTCGCGCGCGAGGCCCGCCAGGATCGCGTACATCTTGTACGCGCCCACCAGCTCCTGCGACAGGAGCGGCGCGATCTCCTCGTCGGGCGGCTGCGGCACCGCCTTGCGCAACACCGCGTAGGAGAGCGATCGCACGGCGCGGTCGCGCACCTCGGCGTCGGGGTGCGACAGCAGGCGGTGCAGCAGCGGCCCCCCCGCCTCGCCGCTCAGCGCGGTCGCCACGTGCCGGACGCTCTCGGCGGGCGCGCTGTCGACCTGGTCCTGGACGTAGGCCAAGGCCTCCGGCCCCCACTCCACGATGCGCGTCGCGACCTCGGGTCCCAGGCTCGTCGGCAAGAGGGCGACCACGTCGGGCAAGAGCTCGTTCGCCTTGATCCGCGCCGCGGCCGAGGCGGCCGCGAGCCGGACCGCGTCCGAGCCGCGACGGAGCAGCACGCGCATCGCGCGCTCGACCCTCTCGCGATCCTCCTCGGAGGGTAGGACCACGAGCGTGTCGAGGACGATGGTCGCCGCCTCGTCGTCCGACCTCGCCAGGAGCTCGGCGACGTCCACCGGGCGACCTCCGTCCGTCTCCTCGAGCACCGCGAGCGCCACGCGAGCCGCCGGGCGCTCGAGCGGCTCGCCCTCGTCGGCCATGCGCCTGAGCGCGACCCGGGCTTCCTCCGGCGCGAGCCCGAGCTGCGCGACGACCCGGGCCGCCTCCGCGCGGCAACCCGCGTCGGGATCCTCGCGGAGGAGCCGCGCGACGGAGTCCAGAAATCGTCCGCGACGGTGTCGCGCCACCGCCCGCAGGGCCGCGGTCCGGACGAGAGCGCTCGGGCCGCGCAGCGCCACGTCGAGGACCTGATCGTCCGGCGCCTGCGATCCCTCGCAAAGCAGCTCGGCGGCGAGACCCGCCCGACGGTCGTCGCTCGACCTGAGCTCCGACAGAAGCGTCGCGCGCGTCTCGGCGTCGAAGCTCGCGGGCTCCGCCTCGTCGAGGTCCAGCGTCCTCTCGTCGATGGCACGCCGCAGCGCGTCTCGGTAGGCGCGCCGTACGCCGCGCGTGCACACGACCGCCATGATCGCGACGCCCGCGAGCGTGGCCACCGCGAGCTGGCGCGAGTCGACCCCGTGCGGCAGCATCGCCAGCACGGCGGCGGTCAGGGCGTACGCGCCCGGAGCCAGCACACCTCGCACAAGCGCCCGGGACTGGACCCGCTCCACCGGCGGCAGCGGCGTCTGCGTCTGCTCGCTCGCCGAGCCCCAGATCGACTGCTTCATGACGCGATCCACGGCGCGCAGCGCCAGCGCCGTGAAGAACGTCGGCGCGATGGCGGCGGCGGCGGCGACACCGAGCGTCAGGAGCGGCGTGAGCAGCAGCGCGCGCGACGTGCCGAGCGAGAGCAGCACGCGCCCCGAGAACAGCAGGAGCACCACGAGCGTGACCGCGCTCGTGATGCCGTAGTACCGGCCGAAGAAGCCGGCGCACGAAGCCTCCGAGGCGTAGCGCTCGTGCGCCGCCGTCATGAGCAGGAAATCCATGAACTGCTCGGTGACGAGCGCGAGGATCGACAGCGTCGCCATCACGCGGAGCAGCGGCACGCTGCGCAGGTACGCGAGCGCCTTGCGCCACTCGCCGATCATGCCGGTCCGGCGAGAGTTCGCCGCGTGCGGGGCCAGATCGCGCGCGCGGATGATCATGACGAGCGGCACGACCGCGAGCAGCAGCGCCGCGGCGATGACCAGCAGCGCCGGAGCTCCGAGCCGGTGCGCGAGAGGGACCACCGCCAGCCCCACGAAGGTCCACGCCAGCGTGGCGCCGGCGCCCGCGACGGGGAGCAGGCGCTTCGCGCTGCGCGCGGTCGTCGCCTGCGAGACCACCGCCCAGCCGTTGATCAGGAGCACGCCGGCCACGCTCTCGACGACGACGTACAGCACGAAGGGCGCGGCCGGGGCGCCTGCGGCCAGGAGCGTCCTCGCCGCGAGGAGCGCGAGCGCGCACGCGAGCAGGGTCACGCGCAAGAGGCGCCCGGCTCCGAGCTTCGATGCCAGCGGCACGGTCGCCAGCGAGGCGGCGCTCAGCGCGATCGCGGACGCGAAGAACGCCCAGGGGATCATGGCCTTCGGATAGGCGAGCAGGAAGATCCCGTTCTGCGCCGACTTGATCATCACCAGCGCCGCCGACAGAACGAAGATGAGCGACACGAGGCGCGCGGCCCGTCCGGCTTCGCCCTCCCCCAGCCCGAGCGCACGCGCGACGACGGGCTCGCTCACTGCGGACCTCGGGTTCGACACGAACGCGAACGTTAGCACCGGTACGCCGGCGCTAGGGCACAACGCTCTACTTGGACTCGCCGCGCTTGGCTTCTTCCCAGTAGCCGTCGAGCGTCTCGAGGGGCAGCGGCTCCTCGCCCGTCGCCCCCCAACCGCCGTGCCGCTCGCGCACGCGCTCCTCGACGTGAGTGAAGCGCTTGGTGAACTTGTCGATGGTGCGCCGGAGGGCGGACTCGGCGTCCACGTCGAGGTGACGCGCGAGGTTCACGAGCGCGAAGAGCACGTCGCCGAGCTCCTCCTCGTATTCCTCGGCGTTGCCGTTTTGGATGGCCTCCTCGAGCTCGGCCAGCTCCTCGTGGACCTTGGCGCGCGAGCCGCGCTGGTCCGGCCAGTCGAAGCCCACCCGCGACACCTTCTCGCCGATGCGCTGCGCGCGCACGAGGGCCGGCAGGCTCCGCGGCACGCCGCCCAGCAGCCCGCGCCCTTGCTTCTCCTTGGACTTGATCTTCTCCCAGTTGGTGAGCACCTCGTCCGCCGTGTCGGCCTGCACGTCGCCGAAGACGTGCGGGTGGCGCGTGACGAGCTTGTGCACGATCCCCTCGATGACGTCGTCGATCGCGAAGCGGCCCTCCGCGCGCAGCAGCTCGGCCTGGAACACGACCTGAAGGAGCAGATCCCCCAGCTCCTCGCGCAGCGCGTCGCGGTTGCCGGAGTCGATGGCGTCGATGACCTCGCACGCCTCCTCGAGAACGTATTTGCGGAGCGACTCGAACGACTGCTCGCGGTCCCAAGGGCAGCCCCCCGGCGCGAGCAGGCGGCGCATCACGCCGACGAGGCGCGCCAGCGTCGCGCCGTCCTGGGTGGACAGATCGGAAACGGGCCTCGGGGCCTTCTCGTCGAACGCGGGAATGCTCATGACGCGACCGCGCCTTCCTTGCGGGCCACCGCCGAGGGCCCCGGCGGCTCGGCGCACTCGAGCTCGTAGAAGGCCAGCGGGCCCGACTTGGCGTAGAAGAGGCCACACCCGACCTGCACGAAGTGCCGAGACAGGGCCTTGCGGTAGAACGCCCCGGGGCGAGGGTGGACCGCGGCGTCGGTCTTGTCGCGATCGCAGACCTCGCGAAGATCCCGCGTCGTGATGGCCTCGAGGTAGAGAAACCCGCGCGACATGGTCGCGAGGTTGTCGAGCGCGGCGCTCGCGGCGGCGTCGTCGAGGTACGGCAGCACCCCCTGACAGACGACGAGATCGAACCGCTCTTTCGCGCGCCAGGTCGCGATGTCCCGCTGCTCGTGGCCGTAGCGGCGGCACGCGTACGGGCTCGCGTCGACCGAGACGTAGCGGACGGACGGCTCGTTCTGGCGGAACCAGTCGCGCAGAAACCCGGCCCCGGCGCCGACGTCGAGCACGGAGCCCACCTCCCCGCCGAACCAGCGGATCATCCCGAGCAGGCCCTGCGCCAGCCTGGCAAGCTCGGCCGGGCCGTAGACGCGGGAGGCCTCGCTCTCGTAGTAGCGGTCGAAATAGTCTGCGTCGAACCCGATGCGCTTCGGCATGTCTCCTCTGAAGTGCAATCCACGAGTGTCGGCGTGCTACCTGCACGTCGACGGAGAGCCGGTGAGGCTGCTTCGAAACCGCGCGACGCGCAAGGGCCGTCGCGCGCGAAGGGCGCATGTACTACATTGAAGACGGATGGACGGCCAGACGGGTCAGAGCAGCCACTTCGCGCGACGCGCTCTGGTCGCCGCTGGCATCACGCTCGCCCTGGTCCTCATCTACCTGCTGCGCGGCGTGCTCCTGCCGCTGTTTTTCGCGTTCCTGCTCGCCTACGCCCTCGACCCATTCGTCGACCGCCTGGAGACCTGGAAGGTCCCGCGGACGATCGGTGCCATCCTCGTCATGGCCGCGCTGACGGGCCTCTTCATCCTGTTTCTCTTCCTGGCCGTACCGTACTTCGCGGTGGAGATCCGCGACGCCGCCGCCGATCTGCCCGAGCAGATCGACAAGCTGCGCTCG
>DATIQP010000403.1:0-3476 GCA_035470765.1 Polyangiaceae bacterium
TGCCTCACCAACCTCGACGCTGACGTCCGGCCCCGCCCCCAGCCTGTGGGGGCCGACTATGCCACGGCTCTCGCCGAAACCAAACCGGTCCCGCTCGCAGGGGGGCGGAAGGCCCGCCCACTTCATCGTACATACGCGTCGAAGATCCTCTATCTTCGCTCGTCGAATGGGGAAGGCGAGGGTCGCGGTGTGGGTCGTGGCAGCCGCGATCGGGCTGGCGGGCGAGGCTTTCGCCGCGGACGAGCCAGACTCCGGGCCCGCCCAAGCCCGGACGGACGCAGAGCTTTCACCGACCCCTCGTCGCGCGCGACCCACCGGTGACGAGTGGGCCATGCTGTACCTCACGAGCATCGCCTACGGCGGGTCGGCGGGCATGTTCGTGGACGGGCTCGCACAGCACGGGAACGCGTACGCGACCGCCTCGCTCGCCGTGGCGCTGACGGTACCGGTCGGCGCGGGGCTCGGTGCGGTGGGCGTCGCCGTGGTGAACGGGCTCGTCCCCATCCGGCGCGGCGTCCCGCAGACGGTTGCCACCGGCATCTTGCTCGGGTTGGGCGAGGGCCTGGCGCTCGACGAGTGGTCGAGCAACCGCGCCTCGACCTCGTTTCACACCTACACCAAGGACACGGCGTGGATCTTCGGCACCGCCACGGTGGGGCTCGCGAGCGGGATCGTCGTCTCGACGGTGGTCAAGACGACGCCGGGTCGTGCCGCGTGGGTCGCGACGACGGGGCTCTTCGGCGGGGTCTTCGCCGGGAGCATCGCGGGGGCGCTCAGCCCGCAGTCGAGCTTCGGGACGAAGGGGATCAACGCGGAGGGTAACCGCGACGTCGGCCTCACGGCCGCGATCGCGGGACTCGCAGGCGCGGGCGCTGGCCTCGCGTCGGCGACGGCGCTCTCGCCGAGCAGCGGTCGCGTACACCTGATCGACCTCGGGTGGATCCTCGGCACCATCTTGCCGGGCGCCGCGTGCGCGGGCGCCAAGTGCAACACTCCCGGCGTCTTCGGCGCGATGGCGGTGGGCGGCGGCGTCGGCTTCGTCGGCACCTTCCTCCTGACGATGGGAATGCGCCAGCAGGGGCTGACGGATGGGACCGATCCGTTCCAAGGCGTGACGCCGTACGTCTCGCCGACGGCGGGTGGGATGCAGTTCGGTCTGAGCGGCCCGCTCTGAGGGGGATCAGGCGCGGCGCCGGCGTTTCAGCAACGCGAGCGCGCCGAGGACGAGCAGGCCGAAGCTCGACGGGGAGCCGCCCGCGGCGTTGCAGCCGCCCGCGGTTGGGCCGGCGCCGTGGTCGGGAGACGGCCGCCGCGTCGACGACGAGCCTCCGTCGCCGGGAGAGGGGCCGGGTTCCGTGCCCGCGTCGTCGCCCGGAGGCGCCGGGGCCTCGTTGCAGAGGTCGTCGGTTCCGACCGGCTGCACCACGCAGCCGCCCGTGCACTGCTTCAGCTCGACGTTGCCGTTCGTGCACCGGAACGCCTGCGTGAGGTCCGAGCTGCAGTTCCACAGGTTCCAGATGTCGTCGCACTTACAGCTGCCGCCGAAGCGCGGCATGTACGTGCACCACTCCCAGTCGCCGGGATCGCGGTGGTTGCCGGCGCCGCCGTAGCTCGACCCGCTCTCGCAGGTCGCGGGCGAGTCCTCGCAAGGCGGGGAGCTTTGCGCCATGACATTGCCGTTCGGCACCTGATCGTGGCCGATGATGTGGTTGCGGTCCTTCGGGACGCCGTACTTGTTCGTGAGGTAGTCGACGAGCTTCGCGCTCGTCTCGTACTCCACCGTCGGGTAAGTCTGCTGGTAGTAGCCGACGTGCTCGATGCCGACCGAGCGCTGGTTGTACCAGTAGTTGCCGGCGTGCCACGCCGTGTACGACTCCGGCACGAACTGGCCGACCCTGCCGTCCTGGCCGACGATGTACTGCACGCTCTTGCCGGGATCGTTCTGGAGGGTCGACACGCTCGCGTCCCAGCCGCCTTCGGTGTCGTGGATGACGACGTAGCCGATCGAGGCGCCGCTGCGCGTGGTGTCGCACTTGTTGGTGCAGTCCGTCGGGAACCACTCCGCGCCGGGGTACTCGGCGTTGCTCAGCACGTGCATCGATTCGTTCAGGTCGATCGTGAGCGTGGGCGGCAGCTCCGGGTGCGGAGCGAGGAAGATGCGCTCGCCGTCGCGGCCGTCGAAGGTGCCGCCGCCGGCGAGGACCGCGAAGACGCGGTGCGCGTAGCCCTCGCGGTGCGCGGTGTCGGCGTAGCCGGAGAGCTGCTCGAGCGCGGACTGCCAGCTCGCGAGATCGCCAGAGCGAGCCCCGACCGTCTTCCCGAGCTCGGCGAGGACGCGCGCGCCGGCCTCGAGGCCGAGGTCCGTGTCGCGGCGGATGTCGAGCTCGCTCATCCCCATGAGCACGGCGCCGCGGGCGAGCGTGTCGAGCTTGCCGCGACGGAGCTCCAGCGGGCCGGCGACCGGCACCTGCGCGTCCGGATCGACGTCGCGGGTCTTCGGCATCGCGAGGCCGCCTTCGACCTGGGCGATGGCGACGAGCAGATCGCGCGGCACGCCGTTGTCGCGCGCCGAGCCGTCGAGCGCGGCCGAGAGCGAGCCTGGCGCGCCGGACCCCGAGCTGCTCGCGCAGGCGGCGACGAGCAAGAGAGCGAGCGAAGCGGAAGCCAGGCGCATCGGGCAGGCCATAAAGCACTCCGCGTGCCACCGCAAGACCCAGCGGAATGCGCGGAACATGACGCAGATCGTCGCGGTGGGGCGCGAGGCGTTCGCGGGGTCTCGCGAGTATGCTGCGGCGCGTGGGGCAGCTGCGGACGAACGTGATCGGCTTCGACGACGCCCCGTTCGAGCGGGAGCACCGGGGCGACGTGCTCCTCGTCGGGGCGGTCTGCTCGCGGACCCGGCTCGACGGGGTAGTCACCGGCGCGGTGCGACGCGACGGGGCGAACGCCACGAGCACGATGGTGCGCATGATCCAGGGCTCGCAGTTCCGCGCGCACGTCCGGGCGGTGTTGCTCCAGGGCATCGCCGTCGCAGGCTTCAACGTCGTGGACGTGCACGCCCTGCACGCCGCGCTCGGCGTCCCCGTGGTGGCCGTCGTCCGCCGCCCGCCCGACTACGACTCCATCCGCCGCGCGCTCTTCGCCAGGGTGCCCGGCGCCGAGCGCAAGTGGCGGCTCATCGAGCGGGCCGGCGCGCTCGAGAAGATTCGCGCGGTGTGGGTGCAGCGCGTGGGGATCACCACCGATCACGCCCGGGAGCTGCTCGCCGCGACCACGCTGCACGGCAACCTCCCCGAGCCGCTGCGTCTGGCGCACCTCATCGCAGGCGGCGTGACCACGGGCGTGAGTCGGGGCCGCGCGTGAAGCGGTCGACTACTCCTCGTCCTTCTCTTCCTTGTCCCTCAGCCCCAGCGAGCGCGCCTTCTTTTAGAGGTGGCTCCGCTCCAGATCGAGCGCCCGCGCCGTCGCCGCCATCT
>DATIQP010000404.1:0-1590 GCA_035470765.1 Polyangiaceae bacterium
GCAGAGGGGAATGGAGAAGCGCACCCCGGCGCCGAAGCCGACGGAGCCCGCCCCATAGAAGCCCCAGCCCAGGATGCCGTGGGGCTCGATGTCGACGTGATAGTCCGGGTGGTTGCCCGGCTGCTTGATGATCGAGTCGGCTGCGGCGGGAGTGGAAACGGCCAGACCAACCAACAACGGGAGCAAAAAGCGCGACTTGAGCATTCGCTTCTCCTGGGGAGGAAACTTCCAACTTCGGTATTGCGTGCTGCAGCCCGGATGGTAACGCTTTTTGGCTCTGCCGGGCAGATAAGTGCCTGCACACATCCGCGCCTAGGCGCCCACTCTTAGTGGTGCGACTGGTCGTGGTTCATGGCCTCGACGAGGCGACCGACCGCGGAGTCCTGCGCGCGGGCGGCCTCCTCCATGCGCTGCGCGGCAACGATGAGCTGCTCGCTCGAGTGGGCCTGGGTGCGCTGACCGGCGGCGAGCTGAGCGACGAGCGCCGACATGCTCTCGATCGACGTGGTGATCTGGCGGCTGCCCTTCGCCTGCTCCTGGGAGCTGCGCTCGACGTGCTGCGAGATGAGGCGCATCTTGTCGGCGCTCTTCATGATCAGCTCGGTGCCGCGGGCCTGCTCCGCGGTCGCCGCGGCGATCTGCTGCACCGTCTCGGCGATGCGCCCGATGGCGTCGGTGACCTGCTTGGAGCCCTTGGCCTGCTCGACGGTCGCGCGGGCGATGGCGCGGACCATGTTCGTCGACTTCTGGCTCGATTCGAGGATCTTCTTGAGCGCCCGCTCGGCCTCGTTCGACACCTCGACGCCGCGGTCGACGTTGTGCGCGCCGCGCTCGACCGCCGAGATGGCGTTCTTGCTCTCCGCCTGCACGGTCTTGATGAGGTCCGTGATCTCGCGCGTGCTGGCGCCCGCGCGCTCGGCCAGGTCCTTGATCTCGTCGGCGACGACGGCGAAGCCCTTGCCCTGCTCGCCGGCCTGCGCGGCGATGATGGCGGCGTTGAGCGCGAGCAGGTTGGTCTGCTCGGCGACGTCGTCGATGACGTTGACGATCTGGCCGATGGCCTCGATGCGCGTGCCGAGGTTGGAGATGACCTGCACCGCCTCCTGGGAGCTCTCCTTGATGCGGTAGATCTCGCTGATCGTCTTGAGGATGGCCTCGGCGCCCTTCTCGGCGTCCAGCGCGACCTCCTCGGACAGGCGCGCGGTCTCGTTGGCGTTCGACTGGACCTGGTCGATCGAGACGTCCATCTCGTTCATCGACGAGCTCGTCTCCTCGGCCGTCAGCGAGAGGGCGTCGACGTTCTTGGCGACCTCCTTGATGGAGTACGCCATTTCTTCGATCGAGCTCACCGTCTCGCGCACGCTGCCCGCGAGCTCGCCGATGTTCTCGGCCACCTCGTCGTGCGTGGCCGTCATCTCGAGGATCGACGAGCTCGACTCCTCCGCGCTCGAAGCGAGCGTCTCGGCGTGCTGCGACACCTCGCGGATGGAGTTGGCGAGCTCGCGGGCGACCCGGGCCGTCTCGTCCACGCTGCCGAGCTGCGACCCGATGCCGTCGCGGAGCCGGCGCACGACGTCCTCGAGCGAGTGG
>DATIQP010000405.1:0-3482 GCA_035470765.1 Polyangiaceae bacterium
TGGCGCACGGTCGAGGTCTTGCCGATGCCGGCGCGCCCGACGACGAGCGTCAGCGGCGAGGCCTCGAGGCGAGCCCGCAGCGCGCGAAGCTCCTTGGTCCGCCCGACGAACTCGGCCACCAGACCTGCATAACATGGCGACACGCGAGGGCCCACTGCCCCTCGACCGAGCAGCTGCGAACGACGCGGGCATCGTCGTCGGCCGTTCCGCCAGGTGATACGGTCGAACCGATGTGGATCGAGCCGGCCGTCGCCACCGACTATGACGCCGTCTGCGGCGCGCTCGAGGAGGTCGGGCGAGCGCGCGACCCCACGCCGGGCCGGTCGCCACGAGGGCCGCGATCGCCTGCAGGATGTCGAGCGCGAGCACCGCGAGGAGAAGTCGCACCCTGCACCTCGTATACCCCAAACCGTGCGTGTAGAGACCTGTCGAGCCCTGTGCTTCGCTCACCGAACCCGCGCCACGACGCGCTCCGGCCGCGCGTCGTTGCCCAGCAGCACCGCGTCGGGCTTCTGGCCGCGGCGCTCGAGCTCCGCGACGACGCGCGAGGCCTCCTCGAGCTTGCGGCGGAAGGGCGGGCCTCCGAGCACGATCGACGTCGCGCTCGAGCCCACGACGAGCGACAGGCCGACGCCCGGCTCGATGTGGATCTCCTGCAGCGCCATCTTGCCGCCCAGGCTGCTCTGCTGGTAGTCGGCGGCCACGTCGAGCGCGCTGCGCACCTGGGCGGAGAAGCCCTCGCGATCGGTGTCGGCCTGCTCGGGCGAGAGGCCGGTGAGGATGGGCAGGTCCGACGGATCGCCAACCTCGAGGCGCTTGAAGACCTCGCCCTCGCGCGTCACCAGGTAAGCGTCGCCGAGCGCGACCACCGCGGCCGGCGTGCGCTCCTCGATCTGCAGCAGGATCGTGTCCGGCAGGCGCCGCGCCAGCGTGACGCTCGCGATGTAGGGATCGCCGAGGATCTTGGCCTTGGCGGCGTCGAGATCGATGGTGAAGACGTTCTGGCCGATGGCGATCCCGGCGCGCGCCATCAGCGCGTCCTTGCTCCGCGTCTTCTGGCCGTCCACGACGACCTGCTGCAGCGCGAAGCGCGGGCTCGTCATGAGGTAGCGGCGGGCGCCGAAGGCCACCGTCAGCGAGATCGCCGCGACGAGCGCGAAGCCGGCGACGTTGCGCAGGATCGCGACGGCGCGCGACGGCGGCCCGGCGGGCTTCTTCTCGCGCTCGGATGCGGGCGCCTCGGGTTCCACGTCCGCGGCGGTCTTGGCCTCGGCGCGCGGCTCGAGGACGTCCGGCAGCGGCTCGGGCTTGCGCAGCTTGCGGTTCGACGGGCGCATCAGCGGCCCTCCAGCGCGGCGAGCAGCTCGCGCGCGCTCGCGTTGATGTCGCCCGCGCCGAGCGCGATGACCAGATCGCCCGGCTCGACGATCTCGAGCAAGGTGTCCTTCACCTGCTTCTTGTCGCGCACGTAGCGCACCGAGTGGTGGCCGTGGGCGGTGATGGCGGCGGCGAGCGCCTCGCCGGTGGCGTTCTCGATGGGAGCCTCGCCGGCCGCGTAGACCTCGGTGACGACGAGTACGTCGGCGCCATTGAATGCGCGCGTGAACTCCTCGAAGAGCGCCTGCGTGCGGGTGTAGCGGTGCGGCTGGAAGGCGACGACGACCCGGCGATCGAAGCTCTTCTGCGCGGCGGCGAGCGTGGCCTCGATCTCGGCCGGGTGGTGGCCGTAGTCGTCCACGATCATCACGTCGCCCTTCTTGCCGCCCTTCTCGAGCACGGGCTGGCCCAGGACGGTGAAGCGGCGCTGCACGCCGATGAACTGCGCCATCGCCTCGCGCGTGACGTTCAGCGGGATCTCGAGCTCGTCGGCCGCGGCGATCACGGCGAGGGCGTTGAGCACGTTGTGCGCGCCGGGCATGCGCACCATGAACTCGCCGAGCGACTCGCGCTTCCGGTAGGCGGTGAAGTACGTCTCGAGGCCCTCGAAGCGGATGTCCTTGGCCCGGTAGTCGGCCTGGCGCGAGGTGCCGTACGTGACGTGGCGCCGCTGCATGCGCGGCAGGATGGCCTGCACGTGCGGGTGATCGATGCACAGGATGCAGAGGCCGTAGAAGGGCACCTGGTTCGCGAACTGCACGAAGGCATCCTTCACCTTCTCGTGCGTGCCGTAGTGATCGAGGTGCTCGGCGTCGATGTTGGTGATGACGGCGACCGTCGGGCTGAGGCGCAGGAACGAGCCGTCGCTCTCGTCGGCCTCGGCGACGAAGAGATCGCCGGCGCCGAGGCGCGCGTTGGAGCCGAGGGCGTTGACCTTGCCGCCGACGACCACCGTCGGGTCGAGGCCGGCGTGGCGCAGGACCGTGGCGACGAGCGAGGTCGTGGTCGTCTTGCCGTGCGAGCCGGCGATGGTGACGCAGTACTTGACGCGCATCAGCTCGGCGAGCATCTCGCCGCGGGAGATGATGGGGATCTCGAGGGCGCGGGCGCGGGCGAGCTCGGGGTTGGTCTGGGCGATGGCGCTCGAGTGCACGACCACGTCGGCGCCCTCCACGTTCTCGGCGCGGTGGCCGACCTGGACGCGCACGCCGAGCGACTCGAGGCGGCGCGTGACGTCGCTGGCCTTCATGTCCGAGCCCGAGACGTCGAAGTCCATCGTGCGCAGGATCTCGGCGAGACCGCTCATCCCGATGCCGCCGACGCCGACGAAGTGCACGTGCCTGACTCGACCGCGGAACATCAGTTTGCCTCCGGCCGCGCGTGGCCGTTGCTCTTGCTGCGCGGGGGATGCGCCGGGATCTTCGCGTGGATGAGCTGGTCCGTCGCCACGTCGAAGGCGGCGCGGGGCCGGCCCGCGGCGCGCGACGCGTCCGCCATCTTCTCGCGGCGAGGCCCGTCCGTGAGCAGCGCGCCGATCGCGTCGGCGAGGCGATCGGCCGTGGCGTCTCTTTGCAGAATGCAAAGAGCCCCGCCCGCCCGGGCGAGCGCCTCGGCGTTGCTGCGCTGGTGGTCGTCGGCGGCGTGGGGGAACGGGACGAAGATCGCCGCGCGGCCGACGGCGGCCACCTCGGCGACGCTGCCCGCGCCGGAGCGCGCCACGACCAGATCCGCACGCGCGAGCTCGCCTGCCACGTCGTCGAGGAACGGACGCACGTCGGCCTTCACGCCGGCGACCGCGTATCGGGCGCGTACGGCCTCGTCGTTGCCTCGGCCCGCCTGGTGGAGGATCTCCAGCCCCTCGAGGTGCCGGGCGAGCCGGATGAGCGCCTCGGGGACGGTCTCGTTGAGCGCGCGGGCGCCGAGGCTGCCGCCCATCACCAGCACCCGCGCCGATTTCGTGGCGCGGTAACCCTTCGCGTCGAAGCCCTCGCGCAGCGGGACGCCGACGGCGCGCACGATCTTGGGCGAGACGCGGGCCGCGGCCTCGGGCCAGGCGACGTAGGCGCGCTTGGCGAGCGGGGCCAGCAGGCGGTTGGCGAGACCGA
>DATIQP010000406.1:0-3390 GCA_035470765.1 Polyangiaceae bacterium
CGAGCGCAGCTCCTGACTGGCGGCGCGACCCACGGGATGGACGGTGCCGGTCACGTCGACGCGCAGCAAGTCGTCACGGTCCGACATTTTCACTTAGAATACACAGCACGATGCGAGTTGCGCTATTTTGTCGATCGCGGCCGACCCCTCTCCCCCCTCGGGGCTCCGGGAGTCTTTTGCCGGGGCGGCGATGGGGATGGTGACCTTTCCGCCGGCCAAGAAGCTGGCCTCCGGCCTTCGAGCCGCGGGGTATTTCGCCGACGACACGACCTCTCTGTCGCTGGCGCTGGCGCTCGAGCTCGGGCGCCCGCTGCTCGTCGAGGGGCCCGCCGGGGTGGGCAAGACCGACCTCGCGCGCTCGTCGGCCGAGGCGCTCGGCCGGCCGCTCTTGCGCCTGCAGTGCTACGAGGGCCTCGACGACGCCAAGGCGATCTACGAGTGGGACTACGCCAAGCAGATGCTCTACGTGCAGCTGCTCCGCGAGAGCGTCGCCGCTCGCGTCGAGGGCGCCGGCTCGCTCGCGGAGGCAGCGGCGCGGCTCGGTGACGTGAACGACGTCTTCTTCGGCGAGCGGTTCTTGCTCGCGCGCCCGCTCCTTGCGGCGCTGCGCAGCGACATGCCGGTCGTGCTGCTCGTCTACGAGGTCGACCGCGCAGACCCGGAGTTCGAGGCCATCCTGCTCGAGGTCCTCGCAGAGGGGCAGGTCACGATCCCGGAGCTTGGGACGATCCGCGCGAAGCACACGCCGCTGGTCATCCTGACGACCAACGCCTCGCGCGACATGACCGACGCGCTGCGCCGCAGGTGCCTGCACCTGTTCCTCGACTACCCTGCCCCCTCGCGCGAGCTGGAGATCCTCCAGGCGAAGGTGCCGGGCATCTCGAAGACCCTCGCGACGCAGCTCGCGGAGTTCGCCGAGAAGGTGCGCGCGATGGACCTGCACAAGTCGCCGAGCATCGCCGAGTCGATCGACTGGGCGCGGGCGCTGGTGACGCTCGGCGCGAACGCGCTCGACAAGGAGCTCGCCAGCGCGACGCTCGGGGCGTTCCTCAAGCACGAGGAGGACCGCGCGCGCGCGGCCGCGAAGCTCTAGCTCAGCGCAGCTCGGCGACCTGCGTACCGAACAGACGTTCCAGGCCGCTCAGCAGCGGGTCACCGATCTCCACGCGGTACGCCGGCCCGAACGACAGGAGCGCCTGCGCCCCCGACGACAGCGACAGCTCCATCATCACGCTGCACTGTCCCCGCACGCCCGAAAACAGCCGGCTCATCTGCTCGAGCGTCTTGTCGCCGATCTGGTCCGACGACAGGCGAAGCAATAGCTGCCGCGTGTCGCGAGCCACGACGTCGCTGAGGAGCACGGCGTCGTTGAGCAGGATGGTCGCCTCGCGCGGGGCCTCCGCCTCGTCCGGCTCCGCGTCCTCGTCGCGACGGGGGAAGCTCACCTTCCCCGTGATCAACGTCGGCTCACCGGACGTGAGCACGTGCGCGTAGGTGTCGATCTGGTTGCCTCGCACCTTCACGTTCACGCGCCCGCTCAGATCCTCGAGCTCGAAGAAGGCGATCTTGCCGCCGCCGTCGCGGAAGATCTTCTCCCGGTAGCCTTCCACCATCCCGGCGAGCTTCACCACCGACCAATCGTCCTGCTCGCTGCACGCGCTCGCCGGCAGCACCTCGAGGCGCGCCGCGGCGGCCGGGCCTCGCAGGTAGCGGTCGAGCGGGTGGCCCGAGATGTAGAAGCCCAGCGACTGGCGTTCGCGCGTGAGCATCTCCTTGCGGTCCCAGGGGCCGCACTCCACGTAATCGCCCGCGCTGCTGGTCTTCGCGCCCGCGGGCGCCGCCGCGTCGAACAGGCCGAACAGGCTCGTCTGCCCGCGCTCCCGGTCGCGGCTCGCGGAGCGCGAGCGCTCGAGCGCGACGTCGATCGACGCGTACGCCTGCGCGCGCGTGATGCCGAGCGCGCCGAAGGTCGAGTCGAACGCGCCGCACTGCACGAGCGCCTGGAAGACGCCCTTGTTCGTCTTGTTGGCGTCGACCCGCGACGCGAAGTCGAACAGGTCGATGAACGGCCCGCTCTTGCGCGCCTCGAAGACGGCGTCGAGCGCCGCGCCGCCGAGACCGCGCACCGCGCCCAGGCCGAACCGGATCTGAGGAAGGGTCTTCTTCTTCTTCTGCGCGCCCTTGGCCGCGGGCGCGCGCGCCTCCGCTTCCCCCGGCGCCGGCGCGCTCGGATAGACGACCTTGAAGTCCGTGTCGGATTCGTTGGCGTCGGGCGGGAGCACGGTGATGCCCATCGCGCGGGCGTCGGCGATGGTGCGTACGACCTTCTCGATGCGGTCCTTGTCGCTCGTGAGGATCGCGCAGAGCAGCTCCGCCGGGTAGTGCGCCTTGAGGTACGCGGTCTGGTAGGTGATGAGCGCGTACGCGGCGCTGTGCGACTTGTTGAAGCCGTAGCCGGCGAAGTACTCGAGCAGCCCGAAGATGCGCTCCGCGTCGGCCTCGTCGACGTCCTTCTTCTTCGACCCCTCGATGAAGATGCTCTTCTGCTTCGCCATCTCCTCGGGCTTCTTCTTGCCCATGGCGCGCCGGAGCAGGTCGGCGCCGCCGAGCGTGTAGCCGGCGAGCGCCTGTGCGATCTGCATGACCTGCTCCTGGTAGACGATGACGCCGTAGGTCGGCACCAGGAGCGGGTCCACCAGGGGGTGCAGGCTCTCGACCTTCGCGCGGCCGTGCTTGCGGTCGACGAAGTCCTTGACCATCCCGCTGCCGAGCGGACCCGGCCGGTAGAGCGCGACGGCGGCGACGATGTCCTCGAAGTTGTCGGCGCGCAGGTCCTTGAAGAGCTGCTGCATGCCGCTCGACTCGAGCTGGAACACGCCCTTGGTCTCGCCCGAGGCGAGCAGCGCGTAGGTCGCCTTGTCGTCGAGCGGGATCTTGGAGATGTCGAAGGCGGAGGCCTCGCCCTCGCGCTTGCGAATGAGCTGCTGCGCGATGTCGAGGACGGTCAGGGTCTTGAGCCCCAGGAAGTCGAACTTCACCAGGCCGGCGGCCTCGACGTCGTCCTTGTAGTACTGCGTGACGAAGGCGCCGCCCTCGGGACCGCCGCCCGCCGAGCCGCTGCCCTTGCCGCTGTCGCGGAAGACCGGCACGTGGTCCCAGAGCGGACCCTCGCTGATGACGATGCCGGCCGCGTGCTTGCCCGCGTGGCGCGTCAGGCCCTCGAGCTTGCTCGCCTGCGTGAGAAGCTCGCGCACCTGCGGCTCGCTCTCGTAGCGCGCCTTCAGCTTCGGCTCGAGCTCGAGGCTCTCCTGGATGGTGTACGTCTCGGCGGGGTTCTTGCGCGGGATGAGGTTCGCGATCGCCTGCGCCTCGACGGGCAGGATGCCGATG
>DATIQP010000407.1:0-3428 GCA_035470765.1 Polyangiaceae bacterium
CGTGGCCACGGCCCTCGTCTCGGGGGCGACCAGCGTATCGGTCGGCAACCTGGGCGCTTGCGCGACGACGCCGACCGACCCGTTCTGCTGGGGCTCGAACGCCACGGGGCTGCTCGGGACCGGACCGGACGGAGGCACGCCGCCCAGCGGCACGCCGCTCGACATGAACACGCTCGCGAGCGCCGTCGCCATCTCCTCGGCCAACGGCCACGCCTGCGCGATCCTGGGCGATGGCAGCGTGACGTGCTGGGGGCTCAACGATCACGGGCAATGCGGAGACGGCACGACGACCGACCGCACCACACCGGGCACGGTGGCCGGCATCACGAACGCGATCGCCATCGCGGCGGGCTCGGCGCACACGTGCGCTTGGGCTCGAGACGGGATCTACTGCTGGGGCGATGACTCGCTCGGCCAGCTCGGCGATGGCCGCTCGAGCGGTGACGGCGGCCCGCTCCTCAGCACCACGCCGGTGAAGATCGTCATCCCCTGAGGCATTACGGGTCGTCGTCACCGTGGAGGCGCGCCACGATGAGCTCCCAGGTCGGGTCGCGGATGGCGCGGCGCGACAAGACGCGGTGTCGCCGCCGCCCGCTCGTCGCTCGAGCACGCTGTACACCGTGCTTCGGCGCGTCGAGATCCACGTACTCGTCGCCTTCGTTGAGCCAGGACGTGTCGGCGTGAGCGACGCGCGCCGACTCGTCCTCGGAGAGGAGCTGGAGGAGGTCTTGGGACTCGACGGTGCTCATGGCGGACTCCTGCCATTCGATCGAGGCAAAGTCGGTGCCGTGTCGCACGGTAATTGAGAAATTCGTAGGGTCGGGATAAGCGTTCTTGGACAACATGGACGCAATACGGGTGCGCGGCGGCAAGCCGCTGGTCGGGCGTGTGAAGATCAGCGGGGCCAAGAACGCGGCGTTGCCCATCCTCTGCGCCACGCTGCTCTCGGACGGCGCGAGCAAGCTGCGAAACGTCCCGGCGCTCCGCGACATCGACACCACCGCCGCCCTGCTGCGCTTCCTCGGACGCGGCGTCACGGTCCAGGCACCGGAGGTCACCGTCGACGCGGGCACCGACGTCCGGCCCGAGGCGCCCTACGAGCTCGTGAAGCAGATGCGCGCGAGCGTGCTCGTGCTCGGTCCCCTGCTCGCCCGCTTCGGCCGCGCCAAGGTCTCGCTGCCGGGTGGCTGCCAGATCGGCGCGCGCCCGATCGACCAGCACCTCAAGGGCTTCGAGGCGCTCGGCGCGAAGATCCGGATCGACCGCGGCTACGTCATCGCCGAGGGCCCGAACGGCGGCGGCCGCCTCCGCGGGGCGGAGGTGTGCTTCGACCTGCCGACGGTGACCGGCACCGAGAACGTGATGATGGCCGCCGCCCTCGCCAAGGGCCGCTCGACGCTCGTCAACTGCGCGCGTGAGCCCGAGGTCGAGGAGCTCGCGCGTGTGCTCAACAAGATGGGCGCCGAGATCGACGGGGCCGGCACCGACGTCATCCACGTCAAGGGCCGCGACCAGGGCGAGCTCTTGCCCTTCGATCACGCCATCATCCCGGACCGGATCGAGGCCGGCACGTACATGTGCGCCGCGGCGATGCTCGAGGGCGGCGACGTCGTCGTGGACGGCGCCGAGATCCAGGACCTCGAGGCGCTCGTGGCCAAGATGCGGCAGGCCGGCGTCGACGTCGCCACCGAGGGCCAGTCCATCCGCGTCCGCCGCACGGGCCCGCTGCGCGGCGTCAACGTGACCACCGCGCCGCACCCCGGCTTCCCCACCGACATGCAGGCGCAGTTCCTGGTGCTGATGTGCAGCGCGCGCGGCGAGAGCGTCATCTCCGAGACCATCTTCGAGAACCGCTTCATGCACGTGCCCGAGCTGCTCCGCATGGGCGCGAGCGTCGCGCTGCGCGGCCACACGGCCGTCGTCCAGGGCCCCGCTTCGCTCTACGGCGCGAGCGTCATGGCGACCGATCTGCGCGCGAGCGCCTCGCTGATCATCGCCGGCCTCTCCGCCGAGAGCGAGACCGAGGTGCGGCGCGTCTACCACCTCGACCGCGGCTACGAGCACATCGAGGCGAAGCTCGGCGCGCTCGGCGCGAGCATCGAGCGCGTGAAGGGTGCCGAGGGGTGAGCGCGCAGGGGCAGCCCCGCCCGCTCGTCGTCGCCGTCGCCAAGGGCCGCACGGTGAAGGCGCTGGCGCCTCTGCTCCGCCGCGCGGGGATCGATTCGTCCCCGCTGACGAGCGACGACCGCACGCTCGTGCGCGACTCGGGAGCGCTTCGCTTCTTGCTGCTCAAGCCCGACGATGTTCCGACGTACGTCGAGCACGGGGTGGCGGATCTCGGCGTCTGCGGGCGGGACGTGATCCGCGAGCACGAGGCCTCCGTCCTCGTGCCGCTCGACCTGAAGATCGGTCGCTGCTCGATGGCGGTCGCCGGCCTGGCGAACCGGACGGCTTTGCCCGACGTCCCCCGCGTGGCGACGAAGTACCCACGCACGGCAGCGGAGCACTTCGCCAAGCGCGGCGTGCAGGCCGAGGTCATCGCGCTCGCAGGATCCGTCGAGCTGGCGCCGCTCGTCGGCCTCGCGGACCTCATCGTCGACCTGGTCGAGACCGGCGAGACGCTGCGCCAGAACGGGCTCGCAGTGCTCGAAGAGGTCGCGCCGGTCTCCACGGTGCTCTGCGCGAACCGCGCGGCGTTCAAGCTGAGGCACGCGGAGATCGCCCCCCTGATCGACAGCCTGCGCGCGGCTACCGAGAGCGGCGGCCCGTAGGAGCTCCCGCGCCCTACCAGGGCGGGTCGAGCGCGCTCGATTCGTCCTCGCGGAAACGGACGTACTCGCCGGCACCCTCGTCCCACGCGGCGATGGCCATTGCGAGGTCGAAGTAATGGGCATCGTGGCGGCGCGGGTCGCGCGGAAGCGGCCTCGGGCCGCGAGCCAGCGCGGGCGTGGCGTGGCGCCGCGCGTCGCTCGCCCGGCTCATGACGCTCCCCCATCGCCGGCGGCGACTGCGGGGTGTTCGAGGCGGACGAGGGGGCGCAGCTTGCGGAGCGTGGAGCGGCCGATGCCTCGGACCCGGAGCAGGTCCTCCACCTGACGGAAGCGGCCGAGCCGGCGCCTCAGCTCGAGGATCGCGAGGGCGCGCTTCTCTCCGATGCCCGGCAGGCGGCGGAGATCTTCCACCGTCGCGTCGTTGAGGAAGACGGGGTCGTCCGCGGTGGCGCGGCCGGGGTGCGCGGGCGGCGCGGGCACGGACGCGTCGGCGGGGGATGGTGTCGGGAGGAGTGCGGCGCTCGGCGGCGGCGGGGCGGCCGCGAGCGGCTCGGGGTGTTCGCTCGCGGCCGCGGGGGAGGCCTGCCCCCCCGCGGCGGCGAAGCGGCCCACGAGCGAGAGCACGACGAGCCCGCACAGAGCGAGCCCGGCGCGCGC
>DATIQP010000408.1:0-6320 GCA_035470765.1 Polyangiaceae bacterium
CGAGGGGCCGGTCGAACTGCGTCGTCCCGAAGCCGAGCATCAGCGCGAGCGGCAGCAGGCCAACGCGCCGCGTGCGGATGCCGACGGCGAACGAGGCGGTGAGCTTCTCGACGTCGAAATCGTGGAAGTCGCGGGCGAACACGTTGCCGGCGCTCACGATGAGCTGCGCGTCCCCGTCGTATGCGATCGGATAGCGATAGCGCAGCTCGGCCATCACGGCGGCCTCGCCACGGAATCTGCCCCAGTAGAAACCGAGGTGATTCGGCCCGCCGAGCATGGGGAGGTCCGTCAGCGGCACCGGGGCGCCTCCGGTGGGAAGGGTGTCCGCGCCGTAGAAGCGCAGGCTGAGCACGCGGCCGGGACGAGAGACCTCGATCGCACCTTGTGCGTCGAGCTCACCCTTGAGAAACGAGCGATCGGGCACGACGACGTCTCGCGCATGGGTTGCATTCGCGAGCAGGCGCACACCGCTCGGTTGATCGGGCACCTTCCGCGTGTCGACGCGAAGCGCGGCGGCGAGGATGGCGAGGTGGACATCGTCGAAGCCCGGCAGCGTGGCGGTATCGAAGCGCGTCTCGATGGACGGTGCGAAGGTGCTCGGCCCGAGGTGCTCGCGTCGAAACCCCTCGGAGACCTCGAGGTGCAGGTGCTTGCCCGCGTCGAAACCGGCGAAGGCGCCGGCCTCCCACAGGGACTGGGAGTAGCTCACCCTGTCGCCGGACGAGTCGGGACCGAGGCCGTAGAAGGGCCGGTCGTGCCGTCCGACGTGCTGAGTGACGCCCAGCGAGACCGGGCCGCTGCGCCACCGGTCGCGCGCCTCGAACTCGAGCACGTTCAGGCCCACCGCGAAGGACGTCTTCAGCTCATTTCGAGGGACGAACAGGTTGCGCAGCGTGAGGCCCGCGCCGACCCACGCCTCGACCCCCAGGTCGAGATTGAAGCTGGGGTTCCACTCGAAGTTCGGCGTGGGGTGCAAGACTCGCATCGTCCTCGGCCAGACGTGATGGCGATCGCTCCACTCCACGAAGGCGTAGATGGGGCGGCGGATCACGTACTCGGCGACGAGATAGACCGGAAAGAAGAGCACCCGGGGGATCCAGAGAAACGGCTCGTCGGGGCCCTCGTCGGCGACGCGGCCGCGATACGCGTTGGGATCCTGGCGTTGGTCCGGCTCGATCGTCGCGTCGTCCGCGCGCGCGAGGCGCGGAGCAGAGAAGGCCACCCCGACGAGCAGCGCGGCCACGACGCGACGAGGCCAGAGGAGCATCCGCGGGCCTGCGATGCACTATCTGCACCAACGAGAGCACCGGGCGCCGCGGTCGTTTCATGTAGTATCGGCCCGTGAGAAAGCTCGAGCTGCTCGCTCCACCTCCGGCCCACGTCGCCGTGGCGGTGCGCGAAGGCGCCTTCGTCCCCGCCGCGTTCGAGCTCCGCTTGCGCGCGATCGCCGAGGCGCTGTTCTCCGACGAGAAGGGCCCGCCCGATCCCGACCGAGTGGTGTGGGTGTGCGCCGACTTCCGCGATTTCGCGTCGCGCGCCACGGGCCGCGGGCGCTTCGTCCTCTTGCTCAGCGTGTGGGTCCTGACGTGGATCGCGCCGCTGTTCGTCTGGCGCTTCGGCCCGCTCGCCGCGCTCGAAGTCGAGCTGCGCGCCGAGGCGCTCGAGCGCGTCGAGCGCAGCGGCCTGCTCGGCTTCGCGGCGCTCGCGCCCAAAGCGATGCTCTGCCTGATGTGGTTCGAGCATCCCGACACGCAGCGGGAGACGCACACGGAGGTCTCGTGCTTGAAGTGATCTCGGGGCGCGCGCGGGGGCGCGATCTTTCGACCGACTGCGACGTCGCGATCGTCGGCTCGGGCGCCGGCGGCGCCGTCGTCGCGACCTACCTGGCCGAGGCGGGCCTCGACGTCGTCGTCCTCGAGGAAGGGCCGCACGTGCCCACCCGCGAGTACGCCGCCATGCGGCCGAGCGAGAGCATCCGCCACGTCTGGCGCGACGCCGCGATGACGCTCGCGCTCGGCCTCGGCGACTCGCCGTCGATCAACGTCACCGCCGGGCGCGGGGTCGGCGGCTCGTCGACGCTCACGGGAGGGGTGTGCTTCCGCGCCCACGACCACGTGCTCGACGAGTGGTCGAAGGAGGGCCTGTCCGAGCTGAGCGCCGCCGGCATGGACCCCTGGTACTCGATCGTCGAGAAGGACGTGCACGTCGAGACCGTGCCGGAGGAGATGCGCAGCAAGAGCACGCGCCTCTTCGCCGAGGGGGGCGCCAAGCTGGGCATCCCCTTCCACTCGATGCGCCGCAACACCGTCGGCTGCAACGGCTGCGGGCGGTGCAACTTCGGCTGCCCGCACCAGGCGAAGATGAGCGTCGACATCGCTTACCTGCCCCGCGCCGTCCGCGCCGGCGCGCGCATCGTGAGCGACTGCCTCGTGGACCGCGTCCGGGTCGACGGCTCGCGCGCGACGGGCGTGGTCGGCCGGCTGCTGGACGGCCCCGGCGGCAAGCCCGGCAGCGACGTCTTCGTGCGCGCGCGCCACGTCGTGCTCTCCGCGGGCGCGATGTATTCGCCGCTCGTCCTGGGCCGCAGCGGCATCGGCCGCCGGTCACGCGCGCTCGGACGGAACCTCACGCTCCACCCGAGCTTCCGGGTCATCGGCCGCTTCAAGGAGCCCGTGCGCGGCTGGGAGGGCGCGCTCCAGAGCGCGTACTCCGACCACTGGGAGAACGAGGGGATGCTCCTCAACAGCGTCTTCATCCCGAACGGCATCTTGATGGCGACCATGCCGGGCTTTGGCAAGGCGCACGCGAAGTGGCGAAAGACGGCCGCGCACGTCGCCATCTTCGGCGGCATGCTCCACGACGACGGCGGCGGCCGGGTGTGGAGCAACCCGTTCGGGCGCGAGCCCTTCATGACCTACCGCATGTCGAAGCGGGACCGCGCGAAGGTACCGATCCTGCTGCGCCGCATGGCGGAGATCTTCTTCGCCGCGGGCGCCACCGAGGTCTTCCTGCCCTTCTTCGGCGCCGACCCGATCGAGCCCGACGATCTCGAGAGCTACCCGTTCGAGTCCGTGAAGGGGATGAAGATCGAGTGCAGCTCCCAGCACCCGCTCGGGACCTGCCACATGGGCGCGTCGCCCGAGTCGTCGGTCATCGACCCGGACGGCAAGACCTGGGACGTGCCGAACGTGTGGGTCGCCGACGGCAGCATCCTTCCCACGAGCCTGGGCGTGAACCCGCAGCTCACGATCATGGCGATGGCCGCGCGCGTGGCCTTCAAGATGACCGAGCGCCTCGCAAAACCGTAGCCGTCTCCGGCTCGGCTCACTCGTCGTGGCCCTTCCGCATGGCCTTCGTCTGCGCGTGCTTCTTCTTGTGCTCGAGGCGCCTCTCGACGCTCCCGCGCGTCGGCTTGGTCTTGCGGCGGGGCCGCGGGCGCTCGAGCGCCCGGACGACGAGCGCGCGCACCTTGTCGCGCGCGTCCTCGAGGTTCTTGTGCTGATCGCGGGTCGCCTGGCTCGTCACCAGCAGCAGCCCCTCGGAGTCGAGCGAGGACGCGCACAGCGCACGAAGTCGCGCGCGCGCCGAGCCGTCCAGGCCGACGACGCGCGCGAAGTCGACGTGGAGCTCGATCTTGCTCGCGACCTTGTTGACGTTCTGACCGCCCGGCCCGCCGGCACGCACGGCCTGAAACCACATCGCGCCCTGAGGGACGAAGACTCCTTCGCGCACGATGATGGGTTCCATGGCCGCGATGGTACATTGATCGCGCCGTGACCCAGGAAGCGTCCTTCGACGTCGTCGCCCAGGAAGGGCGCGAGCTCACCGCCGATCCCAAGGCGACCGGGGAGAAGACCTTCGGCCGCCAGGAGGAGGTGCGCGCCCTCGCGCGCACGCTGGCGAGCGGGCGCAGCGCGGTGCTCGTCGGTCCGAGCGGCGTCGGCAAGACCGCGGTCGTCCAGAAGCTGCTCTCGTACCTCGCGGAGGGCCGCCTGCCGGAGCTCGCCGGCGCGAAGATCTACGAGATCTCGACGGTGGGTCTCTGCGCGGACACGCGCTTCACGGGCCAGCAGGAGGGGCGCATCCGCGCGATGCTCGCCCACGCGTCGCGCAAGCGGCTGCACTACATCCCCGACGTCTGGAACCTGCCGTACGCCGGCTCGTACAGCACCAACCCGCGCGGCATCTACGATCTCATGCGCCCGGGGATCGAGCAGGGCAAGCTCGTGCTCTTCGGCGAGGCGACGCCCGGGCGGTGGGACAAGCTCACGCGCGAGCACCCGGTCCTGTTGCGCGACTTCGTCGCCATCGCGGTGCCCGAGACGACCGAGGAGCAGACGCGCGACCTCTTGATGCGCGTCGCGGCCGACATCTCGCCCGCGTTCGAGAAGCAGGCGATCGATCGCGTCTTCTCGCTGGCGAAGAAGTTCCTCCCGACGCAGAGCTTCCCCGGCAAGGGCGTGGAGCTGCTCCGGCGCGTTGCGCAGGAGGCGCGCGCGCCGATGATGGAGCACGCCGGCGTGGCGACCGCGCGCGCGGCCCCGATCGACGCCTCGTTCGTCGAGGAGGTCTTCGCCAAGCAGACCGGCCTGCCGATGCACATGCTCTCGCCCGCGGTGCGCATCTCGTACGAGGAGATGCACCGCTTCCTCTCCGAGCGCGTCCTCGGCCAGAAGGAGGCGGTGAGCGCGGTCGCCGATCTGCTCGCGCTCTACAAGACCGGCCTCAACGACCCGGAGCGGCCCGCCGGCGTGCTGCTCTTCGTCGGCCCCACCGGCGTCGGCAAGACGGAGCTCGCCAAGGCCACGGCCGAGTTCCTGTTCGGCACGAGAGACAAGATGCTCCGCGTCGACGTGAGCGAGTACAAGGACTTCCACTCGTTCGAGAAGCTCATCGGCGATCCGAAGCAGAACAAGACGGGGTTGCTCACCGACTACGTCCGCAAGAACCCGTTCTGCGTCGTCCTGCTCGACGAGTTCGAGAAAGGGCACGCCAACCTCGCCGACCTGATGCTCCAGGTCACGGGCGACGGGCGCCTCACGGACGCGTTCGGCGACACGGTCGACTTCCGGCACACGATCATCATCCTCACGTCGAACGTCGGCTCGAACCTGCGCGAGCACGGCGCGGGGATCGGCTTCGCGGGACGCGCCGGCGACGCGGGCTCGCCCAAGGAGCTCGCGCGCGACGTGCGCCGCTCGCTCGAGCACGCCTACCGGCCCGAGTTCTTGAACCGCATCGACAAGATCCTGGTCTTCTCGCCGCTCGAGAAGGGGGACATGCGCCGGATCGCGCAGCGCGAGCTCGGCAAGGTGTACCGGCGCGAGGGCCTACTCGAGCGCGATCTGTTGCTCGAGGTCGACGACGGCGTCATCGATCTCTTGCTCGACCGCGGCTTCGACCCGAGCTACGGCGCGCGGCCGCTCAAGCGCGCGATGGAGGAGCTCATCGTGCTGCCCCTCGCACGCGCGGTGCTGGGCGCGCCGAACCAGCGCTACCAGCTCTTGCGCGTGGCGCGAAAGGGCGACGGCGTTGCGCTCAGCTTCGAGGAGACCGAGTCGAGCCGCAAGCTGCAGAACCTCGAGCGGCGCACGCGCGTCGACGACGGCGAGGGGCACGTGCTGCGCATGTCGCTCGCCGAGGTGAAAGCCGCGCTGAAGACGATCTACGAGCGGCTCGCGCGGCTCGAGGAGAAGGCCGACCTGCCGGCCATGCGCACGGAGCTCGAGGCGGTGGAGGAGAAGGCCAAGAGCCCGGCGTTCTGGGACGAGGCCTTCGGCAAGGGCGGCGACGTGTACCGGCGGCACCGTCTGACCGTGGAGCTGCGGCGGCTCGAGGATCTGCGCGAGCGGACGGACCTGCTCCAGCAGCTCGTCGAGGCATCCTTCCTCGAGGCCGAGGACGCCGTCGCGTCCGAGCTCGTGGGCAAGTACGCGCGGCTCGAGCGGCAGCTCACGCGCGCCGAGCGCGAGGTGGTGCACTTCGACGAGACCGACCGGGGCGACGCGCAGCTCACGGTCCACGCCGTCGGCGGCAAGGAGGGCTCGAACGCGTGGGCGAAGGAGCTCGCGCAGATGTACGGGTCGTGGGCCGAGGAGCGAAAGTACGACGTCGAGGTGACGGTCCACGCGAGCCACGCCGAGGTCGTCGTAAAGGGGCCCTACGCGTACGGCTACCTGAAGGGCGAGAGCGGCGGACACCGCCTGATCGCGGCGCCGAAGGGCAAAGGGCAGCGGCGCGGCGACGTCTTCCTCGCGCGCGTCGAGGTGAAGCCGCTCGCCCAGCGCGGCAGCACCATCGGCGCCGCCGGCTCCGGAGCA
>DATIQP010000409.1:0-5050 GCA_035470765.1 Polyangiaceae bacterium
CCCGCCGCAGGCGGGCCGACGGCCCGAAGGGCACGCACGACTGAGGTCCCGCCGCAGGCGGGCCGACGGCCCGAAGGGCACGGCAACCGAGGCTGCTCTGGTAGGCTGAGAGCGAATGAGCACGACGACGCGCTCGGCCCCGCTGCGGCTCGCCCTCGCGACCGCGACGCTCGCTCTCGGAGCGGTCTCGGCTTCTTCGTCGTGCGCCGATTTTCGCGAGGGTCCCGCCGACGGAGCCGGCGACGGAGCCGCCGACGGCGGAAGCCCCTTCACCGTCGTCCAGGCCGTGCCGGAGGGCAGGGCGCTGTACTCCGTCTGGGGCTCGGACAAGGACCACGTCTTCGCCGTGGGCTCGGACAACCTGCGCTACGCCTATGTTGGCGGCCAGTGAAAGGCCTTCACGCCCATCATCCTCGGCCAGGATCTCGAGTGCGTGTGGGGCACCTCGGCGACCAACGTCTACGCCGTCGGCGTGATCCAGAGCACGGGGCAGGGGATCGTGGAGCACTTCGACGGTCAGGGTTGGGCGGACGAGTTCATCGCTCCGACCCCGCTGTCTGCCGTGTGGGGCGACGGCAAGCTCGTGCTCGCCGTGGGCGCCCAAGGGCTGATCTACGGCAAGACCGAGGGCACGACCGCCTGGGCGCTGCGCGTCTCGAGCGGGCTCCCCGCCAACCCGAACGTCGCCCATGGTGCCAACGACCCTATCCTGTGGGGGATCTCAGGCCCGAGCTTCGACGAGTTCGCGATGGCCGCGGGTCTCGATCGCGTCTTCGTCCACGAAGACGCAGGCTTCATCAACCTGGACCCCGTCGTCGATCGCACGATCGACTTTCGCGCGGTGTTCGCCGTGCCCGGTAGCCAGCCGACGTCGTACCTCTTCGGGACGAACTACCTGGGCGCCGCCTGGCTCTCCAACGCCGGGCCCGCCGACGCGGCCGTCGTGATGAACGGCATGGTCAGCCTCTTTCAGGATCGCTCGAGCACCGGCGCGGCGAGTCAGTTCATCTACGGCATCTGGGGCACCTCCACGCGCTTCGTCTTCGTGGGCGACCAGGGCCGCATCGCCACCTACGACGCCGCGAGCAACGAGGTCTCGATCGTGCCCTCCCCCGTGGCCGACACCCTCGCGGGGGTCTGGGGCTCCTCGCTCTCCGACGTGTGGATCGTCGGACAGAGGGAGCTCATCTTGCACGGCTCCCTGTGAGAAGAAGCGGGCTCACGTGATCGCGAGCGAAGCGACGGCGTCGACGTCGTAGCTCGTCGCATTGCCGAGCACGATCACGCCGAGGCCGCGCGTCGGGTACAGCCGCATCACGTTCAAGAACCCGGGCCCGCTGCCGAGGTGCTCGACGAACGGCGGACCAGTGCCGCACGCTCGAGCGAAGCGAGAGTTCGGACTGAAACGTAGACCAGTGCCGCACGCTCGAGCGAAGCGAGAGCTCGGACTGAAACGTGGAGCCGCGCGTCGCGACTCGTGCGGCCGGAACCAGCCGAGGCCGAGATCGAAGGGCCTGCCGAGCGTGGTGATGGTTCGCATCGCGGCCGCCGACGCCGGCGTGATCACGCGCGCGCCGTCGAGCTCGCCGTCGCGCAGGTGCATGCGGACGAATCGAACGAGATCGTCCAGCGGACCGACGAGCCCTCCGTACGGCGGGCCGTCGACGAGGAAGGGGCGCGTCGTCACCCATCGCCCGCGCGATGCGCCGACGACCCACTGCGGGACGAGAAGGCGCATGGGGTTCCATCGCGGGTGATGGCCGACCGCGGCGTCGCTCGGCCGATCGAAGCCGGTGCGCGACATCCCGAGCGGCACGAGCACCTCGCGCGAGACGAGCGCCCGAAACGGCGTCCTCGAGACGCGCTGCAGGAGGGCGCCGAGCACCAGCGTCCCCAGATTCGTGTAGTATGCACGCGTGCCGGGGGCGAAGCGCAGGCGTCGATGCTCGAGCAAGCGCCGCTCGGCGAGCTCTTCCACGTCCGGCGCGGGGTCCGTCGGCCGTCGAATCCACCGGAGCGGGATGGGGTTCGCGATGCCGCTCGAGTGCGACATCAGGTGGCGCGGCGTGATGCGCTCGGCCCACGCCGCGGGCCGGAGCCGGAGCACGGCCGGCACGTGCTCCCCGACGGGCTCGTCGAGATCGAGCTCGCCGCGCTCGGCCATGCGCATCGCCGTCGTGACGGTGAAGACCTTCGTCATCGAGAACCACGGCCAGGGCGTCGACGCCGTCGCCGCGTTCGAGCGCACCAGGTCCGCCGAGCCGACCGCGGCCTGCTCGCGGACGCCGCCCGCGTCGACCACCGCGACCATGACACCCGGCGCGCGCGGCGCAAGCGAACGAATCCGTTGTTCGAGCGTCATCCGTCGCGAAGCTATCAGAGCGCCGCCGGGTTGACCGCCGCGCGCCGCGCGCCGCGCACCCCGTGCGCGCTCGTGCAATCGATTTCCGTGCCGGGCGGTCGTAACTTGCCCGCCTGCGGCCGAGCTGGGTGCCGCTGAGGACGGCGCGTTCCTTGCTGGACCAGGCCCATGCCGCCGAGGAGCGATTGACGCATGCGGGTCCTGTTGCTGAACGCCGGTTCGAGCAGTCTGAAGTGCACCCTCGTCGAGTCCGCGCACGCCGCGATCATCGCGCGCGCCTCGGCCGACTGGGCAGGTCCGGTCACTCGCTACGAGCGGTCCGGGCCGGGTGCAGAGCGGGTCTCGGAGCAGGTTTCGTTGCGCGGGCACGCCGACGCCGTGCGGTACGCGCTCGCGGATCTGGGCGTGGCGCCGGAGGCCCGCTCCGAGCGTCCGGCCGCCGTCGGGCATCGGATCGTCCACGGCGGCGAGTTCAGCGCTTCGGTTCGCATCACGCCGGCGGTGCGCTCGCGCATCTCGGCGCTCGCCGAGCTCGCTCCGCTTCACAACCCTCCGGGGCTGGACGTGCTCGGTGCTGCCGAAGCACTTCTTCCCGGCATCCCGCACGTGGCGGTGTTCGACACGGCGTTTCACGCGACCCTGCCCCCCGCGGCACGGACGTACGCGTTGCCCGACGAGTGGACCCGAGACTGGGGGATTCGACGCTACGGGTTCCACGGCATCAATCATTCCTACTGCGCGGGCCGCGCCGCGGAGATGCTCGCCCGGGACGCCAAGGACCTCCGCCTGGTCATCTGCCACCTCGGCCACGGCTGCTCGGCCACCGCCGTGCTCCACGGTCGGTCGGTCGACACGACGATGGGCTTCACTCCGCTCGACGGGCTGATGATGGCGACCCGCAGCGGCTCGGTGGATCCCGGGATCCTGACGCACGTGCAGCTGCAGCACGGCCTGGGGGCGAAGGAAGTCGAAGAGGCGCTGAACCATCGCTCCGGCCTGCTCGGCGTCTCGGGGATCTCGGGCGACATGCGCGAGGTGCTGGCCGCCGGCCGTTCCGGAAACGAGCAGGCGCGCCTGGCGGTCGACGTCTACGCACACCGCGTGCGGCAGGCGATCGGAGCGCTGGCGGTGACGCTCGGCGGTGTCGATGCGCTGGTCTTCACCGGAGGAGTCGGAGAGAACTCGGACGAAGTTCGCGCGGCGACCTGCCGGGGTCTCGAGTGCCTGGGGCTCGAGCTCGACGAAGATGCCAACGCGCGCTGCCGTCCCGATGCGGACGTGACGCTGCGCGGCGCGCGTGCGCGCATTCTCATGATCGCGGCGCGCGAGGATCTCGCCATGCTCGCCGAGGTCGTCCGAGTGATCTCTCCATCACCGGAGTCCGCCCCATCCGCGCCATGACAGCGGCTGCACTTCATGCCGTGCGCACGAAGCCCACCCCGCCGACTCTTCCGTCCTACGGAGCCGATATCGCCCCAGTCAGCGCGCACGCTGCCGCGGGCTCGTTTCATGCACATCAGCACCCCATCGTTCTGCGGAGGTCCGATGCGCGCGGTTCGCCAAACCAAGAAGGCGCTTCCCAGCCGGCTTCCGACTCTCGTCGGCGCGGTTTCACTGCTCGGCTTGGTGACGCTCGACGGCTGCATGGTGGGTCCGGATTTCAAGGAGCCGCGCGTCCCGGTGCCCGAGACCTGGAACAAGAACGATCCGCGCATCGCGGCCCGAGCCGCCGTCGACACCGTGTGGTGGAAGGCGTTCCACGATCCGGCGATCGATCGCCTGGTCGAGATCGCCTACCAGCAAAACCTGCCGTTGCAGGTGGCGGCTCTGAGGATCATGGAGGCCCGCGCCCAGCTCGCCATTTCCGTCGGCAAGCAATATCCCCAGTTTCAGGAGGCCTTCGGTAGCGCGATGGCGGTGGGCCTCAGCTCGACCGCGCCCAACATCACCAACCTCCCGGTTCAACACTTCGGCGACTATCAACTGGGTTTCGACGCGGTCTGGGAGTTGGACTTCTGGGGGAAGTACCGGCGTGGCGTGCAATCCGATGCGGCGCGCGCGTTCGCAACGGTAGCCGACTACTACGCCGAGGTCGTTTCGCTCACCGCGGAGGTCGTGCGCACCTACGTGGTGATCCGGACCACCGAGGTCCTCATCGCCCAGGCCCAGGAGAACGTCCGTATTCAGGAGGAGGGGCTGGCGATCGCCAGGTCTCGCTTCCGCAACGGGGCGACGCCGGAGCTCGATCCGACCCAGGCCGAGACGCTCTTGGAGAGCACGCGGGCGACCATCCCTCCGCTGCAGATCCAGCTGGAGCAGGCTCGAAACGCCTTGAGCACGCTCCTGGGGGCGCCCGTAGGCTCCGTCGACGCGCTGCTGGCCGGCCCCACGCAGATTCCGCTAGCGCCCGCGACCGTGGCCGTCGGCGTGCCCGCCGAGGTGCTGCGGCGGCGGCCCGACATCCGCAGCGCCGAGCTCAATGCCGCCGCGCAGTGCGCCCAGATCGGCGTCGCGAAGGCGGACCTGTACCCGAGCTTCTCGATCTCCGGGATGATCGGCCTCGAGACGAGCAACTCCTCGCAGGGTTGGGCCGGGCTGAACTCGGGCAGCCTGTTTTATTCCGTTGGGCCTCAGTTTCACTGGGCCCTCCTGAATTACGGCCGCATCACGAACAACGTGCGCGTCCAG
>DATIQP010000410.1:0-4264 GCA_035470765.1 Polyangiaceae bacterium
GTGGCGCCGGTGCCGTCGACGATCATGGGCAGCGCGAGGTTGCGCGAGTCGTCCTGGACGAGCGTCTTGTTGGCCACGTCGAGCTTGAGGGCCTGCACCATGCCGTCGTCGGTCGCGACGTAGACGAGGTCCGGCGCGACGTACGCGATGCCCGAGTTGAGCGTGCGCGGCGCGGCGAACTGCACCCTCGCGAGGGTGGGATCGCCCGAGCCGACGAGCGACACGTCGACCAGGCGCACCACGTGATCGCCTTCGCCGGTGTCGACCGTGAGCGCGAGCGTCGTGCCCGGTACCATCAGCAGGCCCGACGTGAGCCCGCCCGTGAGATCGGCGAAGACCCAATCGGCGCCGGCGGGCTTGAGCCAGTGGCCGTCGGCGAGGACCACGTGGCCTGCCGCGTCGGTGCCCGCGTAGGCCGCCGCGTCGCCGGAGGGGTCCGTGACGGTGCACTGGCCGGGGGTGACGGCCGGATATTTCGCGTCCCAAGCGGGACAGGGGTCGTCGTGCGGGATCTGGGCCCACGGGAGCATCGCGTCGCACGCGTACGGCGTCGTCGCCTCGCTGCACGCGCTGTTCGGGCACTGGTACGCGCACGACTTGGGCGGTGACCGCAGCGAATCGAGATCGATGGTGACGGCCGGCGTGCTGCCGCACGCGGCGCCCACGGCGGCGAGCGCGACGATTCCCAGCAGGCGAGATCGCATCACAAGAGCTCCCCGAGCACGCCCGCGAGGGCGCGCGTCTCGATGATGTTGTCCTCGATGGAGCAGTACGTCCAGCCGCCGTAGCGGCCGACGGAGTACACGCCGGCGGCGCCGAGGATGGCGCGGGTGCGCGAGGTCTCGGCGAGCGACTTCGTCGTGATGTGCACGTACGCGGGGTCCATCGTGACCGAGTGCCACGACACGAGCCGGTGGTCCGTGACGAGCTTCTCGCGCCGCAGATCGGCGACCACCTGCTCTCGACGTTCATTCACCTCGACGCGCCCGTCGCGCGGCAGGCCGATCTCGACGTAGAGGCTCATGCGGTCCTCTCCGAAGATGTTGTCGTAGAAGCCGACGCGATAGAACGACAGCGTGCGGTCCGGGAAGTAGCTCCAGTGGACGTTCGCGGGGCCCTTCTTGTCGAAGCCGAGGTTGTAGACGAGGACGCGGTTGTAGCTGAAGGCGGCGGTGTCGAACGCGAGGCCGCACGCGTCGAGCAGCCTGGGCAGCGGCGCGGAGCTCACGAGCTTGTCGAACTGGATGGTGCGCCTGGTCGTCTCCGCGGTGCGGGTGCGTAGATCGACGCGCACGAGGCGCTCGCCGAGGCTGACCGCGTCCTTCGGGAGGTCCTTCAGCAGCGCCTCGATGTAGGTGATGGCGCCGCCGCGCGGGTACGTGAACGTGGCGTTGTAGCTCGCGTTGTCGGGCACCCGCATGTTGCGGATGATGTCGTCGATGCTCGCGTGCGGAAAAAATCGGCCCATCGCGTCGACGTCGAGCGCGGCGAGGTCGCACGCGTAGAGCTTCTCGTTGTAGGGAATCAGGAAGCGCTCCGCGATGCCGCGGCCGAAGCGCGCGTAGAGCATCTCCTTGAAGTTCTTCGGCTGTGCGACGTCTTTGCGGAAGTAGAGATCGTAGAGGCAGTCGATGAAGTCTTCGCGCGGGAGCTGGTGGATGTTCTTCTGGAAGGGGAAGTCGACGTCGAGGCCCCCGAAGCGGATCAGCGAGCGCTTGTCGACGGTCTTGACCTCGCCCGCCGGCATGCGCTCGCGCAGCCAGGCCTCGATCTCGGCGTGCTTGAAGTGGAAGAAGTGGCCCGAGTAGTCCCAGACGAAGCCGTCTTGCTTGACCGTCTTGCAGTAGCCGCCGACCTCGCTGTCGGCCTCGAGGACGAGGACGTCGGGTGTGGGGCGGCCCCGGCGTGTGGCCTCGGCGCGGATGGCGTTCGCGAAGGACAGGCCGCTGACGCCCGCGCCGACGACGAGGAAGGGGACGTGTTCCATGGGCACGGGGAGTCTAGCCGATGGGGGGAGGGACGAGTACGGAACAGAGACGGGAATGCTTTCATGACACCAGGCTCGGTTCGACGTGTGGGCGCGGTTGCCGTCGCGGTCTTCCTGGGCGCTGCGTGCGGGGCGCGGACGCAGCTCGCTGGCACGGTCGACGCCAGCGTGGGGACGGGAGATGCGGCCGCAGATCGCGGGCCCGATGGGCTCGACGCCCACGACGGCGGTGCAGGCGAGGTAGACGACATCGCGGCGAGCTTCTCGGCGGCGAGCAATCCGACCCCCACGGGGCACTTCCGGTACGGCTACACCCTCGCTCTGGGCGGAACCTTCAAGATCTACTCCGACGAGGTGTCGGACCAGTCCCTCCCGTTCTGGCAGGCGACCACGACACCCAACACCCCGCCGTACGTGGCCAAGAACGACACCAGCAGCACCGTCGTCTTCCACACGACGGTCACGGTGCCTCCGGCCACCGTGTGGTTTCACCCCGGCCCATCGGGCGAATACAGCGTGATTCGCTGGACGTGCCCTCACTCGGGCAATTACGCGCTGAGCGTCGCCTTCACCGCGCGCGACACGACGACGACGGACGTGCACGTGCTCCGCGGCGGCGCCATGCCGCCGGTCTTCTCGGGGAGCGTCACGACGAGCAGCTCGCCCACCTACTCGAGCACGCTGACATTGACCGAGGGCGAGGCGATCGACTTCGCAGTCGGATACGGGGCCAACGGCACATACTTCGACGACTCCACGGGCGTGGCCGGATCTTTGGCAGCGCTCTGACGTGGTGAGCTACGCCGGCTCAGCGTGGGAGGGAGGACGAGACGAGGTTGGCGATGGCGGCGAGCGTCGCGTCGGCCGCGTCGCGCTGCGGGGAGTGGCCGGCGCCGTGGAGGATGCAGCGGGTGACGGGGCCGCGGACGGCGCGCTCGATGGCGTCGACCTGGGCGAGGGTGCCGTACTCATCGGCGTCGCCCTGCACGACGAGCACGGGGACCTCGATCGCGGGGAGGTACTCCTCGATGTTCCACCGGCGGAAGTCGGGGTCGAGCCACGCCCGGTTCCACCCCCAGAAGGCGCCGTCGACGTCGGCGTGATACTTCGCGAGGCGCGCGCGGAGCTCGCCGTGCGCGTAGGCGTCGCGCGCCTTCTCGATTCCTTCGACGGAGCGGTCTTCGCAGAAGACGTGGGGAGCGAGCAACGCGAGGGCCCGGATGGGGACATCCTCGCGAGCGGGGGCCGAGCCGGCTGCGACGATGGCGATGGACGCGCCGTCGCTGTGGCCGACGAGGACGGCGTCGCGAACGCCCGCGGCTCGCAGGACCTCGGGCAGGACGGCGCCCTCGTCGTGCATGTAGCGAAGCGGCCGCGGGAGCGTGACCGGATCGGAGCGGCCATAGCCCCAGCGGCTGTAGACGAGGACGCCGAGGCCGGTCCAGCCGGCGAGGCGCGCGGGGAAGTCCTTCCACGCGTCGGTACAGCCGAGGCCCTCGTGGAGCAGGACGAGGGTCGTCTTCTCCTCGGGAGGCGGACCGATCCACGCCGCCTCGAGGCGGTGACCTCCCGCGCGGAGCTCGAACCTGCGCTCAGCCACGCAGCCTGAAGCGCTGGATCTTGCCCGTCGCGGTCTTGGGGAGCTCGGAGAGGAACTCGATCCAGCGTGGATACTTGTAGGGTGCAAGCTTCGATTTCACGTGCGCCTTGAGCTCCGCCTCGAGGGGCGCGCCCACGCGCGAAGGATCCTTGAGGACGACGAAGGCCTTCGGTTTGACGAGCCCGTCGCCGTCCGCGTGCCCGACGACGGCGGCCTCGAGCACCGCCTCGTGCGACGCGAGCGCCGACTCGACCTCGAAGGGCGAGACCCAGATCCCGCCGACCTTGAGCATGTCGTCGGCGCGCCCCGAGTACGTGTAGTAGCCCTCGCCGTCGCGGACGTAGCGATCGCCCGTCCGCGTCCACGGGCCGTGGAACGTTGTGAGGCTGCGCTCTCGGTCGTTCCAGTAGCAGGCGCATGCGGTGCGGCCGCGCACCCAGAGCACCCCCTCCTCGCCGTCGCCCACCGGCTCGCCGTCGTCGCCGACGATCTTCATCTCGTAGCCGGGCACGGGCTTGCCGCTCGTGCCGTAGCGGACGTCGCCGTGGCGGTTCGACAGGAAGATGTGGAGCATCTCCGTCGAGCCGATGCCGTCGAGGATGTCGGTGCCGAAGCGCTCGCGCCAGGTGCGCCCGACGTGCTCGGGCAGCGCCTCGCCCGCGGAGATGCTGACGCGC
>DATIQP010000411.1:0-5459 GCA_035470765.1 Polyangiaceae bacterium
GCGCGGCACGTTCGGCGTCGGCGAGACGCTTCCGCTCGACGGCAAGGTCGAGACGACCCGCGCGTGGTCCGCGCTCGGCTTCGGCGGCGCCCTGCTGGGCGGCGCCTACATCCCGTCCCTCATCGTCGGGGCGACGTCGTCCACCGACACCTGGCTCCTGGCCCCGGTGGTCGGCCCGTGGATCGACTACGCGAAGCGCGACGCCTGCCAGCCGGCCGTCGACCCGACGCCGTGCCTCGGCGACGCGGCCCAGCGCGTCGGCCTCATCGCCGACGGGATCGTGCAGAGCACCGGCTTCGTCCTGGTCCTCGTGGGCCTCCCCAGCGCGAGCATGATCACCTGGGGCAAGGAAGGCAAAAACACCCTTCGCCTCGCCCCCACCGTCGGCCACGCCGGCCTCTCCCTCACGGGCACCTTCTGATTCAGCTGAGCGCCTCCCGCGCCGCGTTCGCGACGTCCGGGTACTGGCACTGACCGATCTGCGTCAGGAGCTGCTTGGCCCTCGGGTGCTCGCTGTGGTGCCGGGCGCCGCTGAGCACCGCCCAGAGCGTGCTCTCGTCCGCCGGCTGCTGCAGCCGGCCCCAGTAGTACGCCACCGCCGCGTCGGGCGGCATCAGCGCAGCCATCGCGCCCAGCGCCTCCTTGCGCACCTCCGCCGACGGATCGCGCTCCGCCATGTGCTGCGCGATGGGGAGCATCTGCGGCAGCTTCTCCATGTTGTGGAACTCGAACGCGAGCGACTTGCGAACCTCCTCGTCGGCGTCCTGCGCGAGCCGCTGCGCGATGCCCCACACGCGCGGGAACGCGTGCGGAGGCTGCCACGAGAGGCTCCGCGCGATTTCCCGCCGCACCTCGGCGTTCGGGTTCTGCGCGTGCTTCTCGTAGACCGCGAGGGTGAGCTCGCCCATGCCGTGGTGGTGCGCGAGCGACAACGTCGAGATGCACTCGGCCTGCACCGCGGGGCTCGGGTCCGCGTCGGCGATGCTCGCCACCCAGTACATGATCTGCTGGTCGTCGCGCAGGCACGTCATCGCGCTCACCGCCGCGCGTCGCACCTCCGGCGAGGCGTCCTGCGCGAGCGCGACGAGCAGCTCGCGCTTGCCCTGGAACTTCTCCGCGGCGTTGAAGCGCAGGTTGCTCGCCACCTTCTCGCGGACGTCCGCGCTCGTGTGCGCGGCGAGCTGCTGCACGAGGCCGAGCGCGCCCTCCTCGGCGAACTTCGTCGCGGCCACGATGACCTGGTCGAACGTCTCCTGATCGAGGCCCGGCGTGTTGGCGATGCCGAAGAGCGTCTGCAGGTGCTGAGGCTGCACGCGGTTGTCGACCAGGTTCGCCCAGGCCTCGAGCGCCTTCTGCTTGATGCGCAGCGACCCATTGTGCAAGTGCCACGCGATGACCGGCTCGGCCTCCATCAGCTCGGAGCCCTCCGAGTAGCAGGCGAGGAAAAAGTCGTAGAGCGCTCCGGTCACCGACTCCTCGTCGCCGCCGCGCAGACCCGGAAAGCGCTGGTAGATCTGCTCCAGCGGCAGGCGGTGGTTCTTGTCCTTCGAGGCCTCGACGACCTTCAGATCGGCGGACGCGCTCGGGTCCTTGACGCTCGGGATGTCGGCCGTCGCCACGACCTGGTACGAGGCGTCGTGCGCCGACGGCACCGCGTCGGCCGGGATGGTGACGCGGAAGGTGAAGGTCTGCTGCGAGCCCGGTGCGAGATCGGCGCCGGCCGCCACGACCTGCTTGGCCATCTCTCGGAGCTCGATCGCGGGCAGCGGCGAGTCCGCCTTCATCGAGGTCTGCACGAACATCACGCGCACGGCGAGCTCGGTGAGACGGAGCGGCTTGTTGCCGCCGACGAGCACGACGCGCCCGCCGACCACGCTGCCCGGCGAGCTCGTTTGCGTGTCGAGCGCGAGCTGCATCGCCGTACCACCGCCGAACATCGAGTCGAGAAAACCCATGAAAGCCTCCGTCGCGGCGTCGGCCGCGGAGCAAGTCACCGTGCCGTCCTACGACGGCGGGGCGCCCGACCTTCCCTCAATCGACGCCGGCGCGGCGCCGCAGCGCGCCCGCCGCGACCCGGCCCAGGCGCAACAGGAGCGCCGCGGCCATGTCCAGCAGCTCGCCGCTCTCCGCGGCCTCGATGCGCAGCGCCATCGGCGGCGTCCCCGCCGGGGCATGGGCGTCGTCGAAGGACACCAGCACGCGCCTCGACCGCAGATCGACCGAGAGCGCCCGCAGCACGACGCCCGCCTGCCGCGCGAGCAGCCAGTCGACCATGGGCCTCGCCAGATCGAAGCACGTCCGCGCGTCCTCGCCCCGAAGATCGACGCCCGGTCCGTGGAACGGGCGCCCGTCGAGCCCCTCGGCGGGCACGATGCGCACGTGGTCGTCGGCGAAGCGCAGCTTGAAAGAGGCGAGGCGCACCTCGTCAGCCGTCGCCATCGTCCTCCGCCCCTCGCCGCAGCCCGAGCCGCCGCCGCAGCTCGCGCGCCGACTGCCGCGACACCTCGACGGCGTGCTTGGTCGTGGTGTGAGCGAGGTATCCGCCCGTGCCCTGCGGCTCGAGGCGCTCGACGTGGGCGAGGTCGACGAGCGCGCGGCGGTGCACCCGCAGCATGTGCGGGAGCTTGCGCTCGAGCTCGTTGAGCGACGCGTCCGTCAGGTGCACGCCGCCTTCGGTGAAGACGCTCACCAGGGCGCCGTCGAGCACCGCGTGGCTGATCTTCGCCGGATCGAGGAGCAGTACGCCATTTTTGGTCGCGATCGGGAGCCGCTCCACCGACCCCTCGCGCTCGCGCGGCTCGGGAGGGGTGAAGCGCGCGCGCGCCCGCTCGATCGCCTTGCGCAGCCGGTCGAGCTCGATCGGCTTGAGCATGTAGTCGACGGCGCCGCCCTCGTAGGCCTTCACCGCGTAGTCCGGGTGCGCGGTGCAGAAGATCACGTGCGGCGAGCCCTCGGGCAGCAGCGCGAGCGCGTCCACGCCGCTCAAGCCGGGCATGTGAATGTCGAGGAGCGCCACGTCGACGGGCTCCTCCTTCACCGCGGCGAGTACCTGCTCGACGTCGGTGCACTCCGCGACGACGGTCACGCCGTCGATCTCCGCGAGCAGCCTGCTAAGGCGCTGGCGCGCGAGCTGCTCGTCGTCCGCGATCAGGACTCGCAGCGCGGGCGGGCTCATGCCTCGGCCTCGGGTGCTCTCGCGGGCAGGGCCACGACGGCGACCGTGCGATCGCCCTCCGCGTGCACGTCGAGCGACGCGCGCCCTTCGTAGGCCAGCTCGAGCCTCTTCTGGACGGTGGGCAGGCCGTGGCTGCCGCGCCGGGGCCCGGCGAACGGCCCCGGGTTCTCGATCCGAACGGTGACGCGCTCGCCTTCTCGCGCTGCGCGCACGCGCACCTCACCGCGGTGGCCCTTTCCGGGGCCGTGCGTCATCGCGTTCTCCACGAGTGGGAAGAGCAGCATGGGCGGAACGTGGATCCCGCCCGCCGCGTCGTCCACGTCCCACGCGAGCGTGAAGCGCTCCGGATCGCGCACGCGGTGCAGTGACAGGAGCGTCTTGCACACCTCGAGCTCGCGAGACAGCGGCCAGGCGCTCTGCTTGACGCCGTCGAGCACGGCCCGTAGCAGCGACGAGAGCTCGAGGATGCCGCGCTCGGCCGTGACCCCGTCGACTCGACACCACTCGGCGAGCGCGTTGAGCGTGTTGAAAAGGAAGTGCGGGTCGAGGTTGGCCTTCAGCGCCAGCAGGTGCGCCCGCTCCGCCTCGCGCTCGAGCAGCTCCGCGCGCCTCCGCTCGCGCTCGAGCGAGGCTTCCATGCCGATGTCGCGCCCGAGCCCCCAGCCGCCCGCGAGGAAGAGCGCCACGTCGATGAGCAGGCTCGTGCGCGCGGTGAGGAACGTCTGCTCGACGCCGAACTGGCGCGGAATGTAGTGTCCCACGCTGAGCACGGCGCCCGCGCCGATCGCGACGTACATCACGAGGCGGATCGCGCCGTGCGTCAGCTCGAGCCCGTCCGGGAAGAGCACGCGGTACGACACCGGGGCGACCAGCACGAACGCGAGGCAGAGCGCGACCCCGACCCAGATCGCGTCCGGGTGGCGGCTGTAGCTGCGCTGCGCGAACAGCAGCGGGATGGACACGCCCACGATGGGCGCCAGCCGCTTGGGCTCGAGCAGCGCGAGCAGCGTCCGCCGGACGATGGAGTGCTCCGGCAAGGCGAGCTTGTGGCGAGGGTGGGCGAGGGAGGCGATGACCCTCGCATTATGCAGCAGTATGCCGCGGCCCGGCAGCGCTCATCGCGACGAACGGTCGCGCCGTGACCCCGAGCGGCTCAGGGCAGCATGATCCGGCCGGGCGCGCCGCTCGCTCCGTCCGCCGTGTGGCAGCTGTTGCAGTCGCCGTTGGTGGGCGACGTGACGAGGCCGGTCATGTCGCGCTCGCGACCCTGGTAGATCAGCTTCACCGTGTAAGGCGCGGCGACGCTCGTCTGCGAGAAGAAGTTGCCCGCGCTGTTCGGGTGCAGCGTGAGGGAGGCGTTGTTCTTGTCGGTGATGACGATGCTCGCCGTCGTCACGTTCGAGCCCTTGCACATGTCCTTCTCGTGCGCAGTCGGGTAGACGGTCCCGGCGACCGTCAGGAACGGGTCGAAGTTCTTGGTGTGGCAGTCGATGCACGCCCGGCCTGGGTACATGTATTGGCTGCCGTAGGTGACCGTGCTCTGGCCGTTCGTGCACGCCATCGGGGTGTCGTACGGGTTGGTGCCGCCGGGCGGCGGCGTGCAATCGGCGGCCGGGTAGCCCGCGTCGATCCACGCCTGAATCGTGTCGATGTCCGACTGCGGCGAAGCGTCGAGCGGGTGCGGCGGCATCGGGAACGTGGAGTCGCTCATGCGCGCGACCACGCGCTGCGCGACCGTCTGATCCGAGTACGTCGGCGACGTCGCGGTGAGGTCGGCGTAGGTGATGAGTGGGAAGGGCACGCCGACGGCGAGCGTCGGGCCGTGGCACGCCTGGCAGCTCGAGAGCGCCTGGGCCACGTCGCACGGCAGGCCGGAGCCGGTGCCGCTATCGCCGGTGCCGGGATCGCCGCCGGCCGTGAAGCACCCGAGCGCACCGGCGAGGGCAAGAGAAGTGGGTAGACCAAGGACGAACCATCGCGACATCGATGAAAGCCTCCAAAGAGCTCGTGGCCCGAGCGTGCGGCTTCCTAGCCTATTTCCAGCTCGGCCGCACGCGCTCCGCCTCGAAAAAGACGCGGGATCCAGCGCCCCTGTGGAATTGCAGACGCAGGAGATGTGCTGGTGGGTCGAGCGGGACTCGAACCCGCGACCTACGGATTAAAAGTCCGCAGCTCTACCGACTGAGCTATCGACCCGCGCCGCTCCGCGAGCGGACAGACGCCCCTCTACCACGCCAGATGACCGAGCCCGAGCACTTTTCGCTCGGGCTCAGGGCAGCATGAT
>DATIQP010000412.1:0-4428 GCA_035470765.1 Polyangiaceae bacterium
GCCGCACAGGCTGTTGAACAGCTCCTTGCGGAACGACTGGTGCGAGTACTCGCCCGGGTAGAACGACATCTCCTCCTTCTGGTAGCGCGGCAGCCCGAGCTGCTTGGAGACCGTCGTCTCCGGCGCCTTGAGCACGATCGGCACGCCGCCGGGGATCTCGAAGATCGTCGACTTGTCGGGCTGCAGCGACACGGTGCCGAGCTTGCGACGCCGCACGTAGACCTGCCCGTAGTCGTCGCTCGCGACGAAGTTGCCGCCGGCGCCAAACGACGTGACGTCGGACGTGGGCGGCAGCTCCTCGTAGACGTCGAACGAGTCGAAGCCGACATCGTTGCCGTTGGCGTCCACGTCCTCGACGGGCCGCCCCGTCGGCGTGTTCTGGAAGAGCAGCGAGGCGAGGACCGTCATGTTGAGCACGGTGATGTTCGCCTCGGTGTGGCCCGGCTCGACCTGCGTGTTGCCGTTCGGCTCGTCGATGGCGGAGCGGAAGGTGCCGTGGTTGTAGCGCCCGTAGATGGGCGCCGCGTCGACGATGCCTCCGGTCGCGAGCGCGGTCCTTCCGCCCACCACCGGGTCGACGACGTACAGCCCGTAGGTCGTCGCGTCGAAGCTCGTCGGGTCGCTCGCCGCCGCCCAGCTGACGAGGATCTTCCCGTTCGGGAGCGCCGACGGCGAGCGGTAGACGCCGTTCTGCGAGTAGCTCGCCGGAACCACGGTGCCGACGGGCTGCCCGTTCTCGCTCACGAGCGCGCCGTTGCCGTCGACGAAGGTCAGCGAGTGAAGGAAGAACGAAGGCTCGACGGAGGCGGGCGCGTTCGGATCGATCACGCTGGGGTCGATGAGGTAGTCGTGCTTCGCGTCGGTGCCGTAATAGTCGACGCCCAGCGAGCGGTTGAAGATGCCGAGCACGCCACCCTGGTGCGCCCAGCCGGCGTTGCTGAAGACGGTGACGAAGTTGTGATCGGCGAGGTCGACGACCTGCGTCGCCTCGTGGAAGCCGATCGAGCTGCGCTGGGCGTACAGCGGGTGGTAGTCGCCGCCGTCGACGTTGAGGCGCCGCAGCGCGAGCTGGTAGAAGCCAGGCTCGCGCTTCTCGGCGGTCATGATGATGCGCCCGTCGGTCATGATCGACGGGTACCGCTCGAGGTCGAGCTGGAAGGTCAGCTCGCGGTTGTGGAACTTGCCCGGGTTCGCCGGGTCCGGCTCCCAGATGTACAGGTTCGGGTTGGCCTTGGTCGGATCGGCGGGCATGCGCTGCGGGCCGCTGTAGTCGAAGTTGCCCGCGTACCAGGCGTTCGGATCGTTGCCGCGGGTCGTCGCGTAGACGATGGACTGGTCGCCGTTCGCGTCGGCCGGCGTGTACACGGGGTCGAAGTTGTCGATCGGAAGGCCGTTGAGGGAGGCCGGCTGATCGTCGACTCCGGTGTGCTTCGCGCACCCGCTCCCGTCGGCGTTCATCTCGTAAATCTGCAAGGGGTCGCTCGCGCTCGCTCGCGCGGCGAAGGCGATCTTCTTGCCGTCCCACGACACCGTCGGCCGGCGGATGTCGGCGCTCGCGCCGAGGCCGCAACCGCTCGTCACGTCCTGGTCGGTGCCGAGCACGACGTTGCCGGACGCGTCGATGGACGCCTGCCGGATGTGGATCTGCGCGCCGCCCTGGAACGCGTCGAAGTCGAAGGGCCCGTCGGGCGCGGGCGGGTTGGAGCCGAGCTTGACGTAGACGATGCCGCTCATGTCGGTGACCGTGCAGGGCCCGCCGTTGCACTTGCCCGCCATGGCGTCTGCGCGCTCGCGCCTGTGCCACTCGCGGACGAGGCAGTACGAGGGGATCTTGTCGATCGGATCGTTGTCGTAGTCGTACGTCTGCGCGTCGCAGAGGGCGCCGCTCGCCTCCTGCCCGGCGAAGTCCTCGAACAGCGGCCCGCCGCGGTGGGCGAGGCCGGCGCCGGCCGGGTCGAGCTCGTGACGGTAGAGGTTCTTGCGTACGAGGCGGCTGACGTTGATGTCGTCCGTCTCCATGGCGAGCTGCTCGATCGAGAGCTTGTAGTTGTGGCGTGAGGCGCTCAGCGAGAACGCGCCGCCCGACCCGCCTTGCAGGCGGTACTCGTGGAACATCGGCGCCGAGTGGCACTGCACCATCATGCAGCCCTTCTTCACGAGCACCGGCTGGATGCGGTGCACGAAGAACATGAAGTTCGGCTGGTTCGCCGCGATCTGGCTGATGTCGAGGGGGCCGTGGGCGTTGGCCCACGAGAGCAGCGTCTGGTAGTCGCCGTCTCCGGTGGTCTGAAAGACGACGCCGCCCTCGTGGAAGGCGCCGCCCTGCGACGGTGCCAGCGGTCGCCGGACGAGCTCGCTGGCCGCCTGGTTCGCGTTGTTGCCGCCCGCGAGGTACTGCGTGGACGCGAAGTAGTTCCAGCGGATCTGCTCCGGCGTGTCGCCGCAGGTCAGGTACAGATCGTTGGCCGAGGTGCCGTGGCAGTTGGACGCCGCGCACTTCGCCTTGAAGACGGGGACGACGTTGGACGAGAACTGCTGGAAATCCGAGCTGGTCGGGTCCTTGGTCGGATCGAAGCCGTTGATCGGGTCCGCGGGCGGCACCGTCGCGGTGCACGGCAGCAGCGTCACCGTCGAAGCGACGGCGCCGGTGTTGTTCTCGGTCGCGCCGTTGCCCATCCACTGCCTCAGCGTGAGGTAGCCGGTCGCCGTGGGGTCGAGGATGGGGCCGCCGGTGTGCTTGATGTCGGTGGTGATCGGGGTCGTGGTGCCGTCGAAGCTCTGCACGGTCACCGCGAACGGCGGCACGTTCTTCACGAGGAGCGCGGGCTGCCCGTAGGGGCCGTAGTTGAGGAGCAGATCGCGGCGCTTGCTGATGGTGTCGTACGACGAGACGTCGAGGTTGCCGAGCGCGTTGCCCTTGGCGTCCGAGACGTGACAGCCCGCGCCGGTGTTCGTACGCACGCACGACGCGTTCAGGATCGGCAGGATGGTGGTCGAGAAGTACGTGGCGCTCGGTGGCTGCTTCACGTTGCAGGCACCCGCCTGCAGGACTGCGAGGGCCATGGTCGCGACGAAGCCCAACGAAGCGAAAAACGATGCTGCACGCGTAGCCACGAAAAGCCTCCTCGCGGCACTTACTCGAAGAAGCGCCGTCAATGACCGATATCAACTGCCGATCTTAGCGCGAAAAAAAACGAGGGGGTGAGTTCTCACTCACCCCCTCGTCGGGTGGGCCCGCGCGGTCGTGGCACGCGAGCGCTATCTCACGGCGCCGTCACAGGCGCCGCAGCGCGATGGTCGCCGCGTCGCGCACGAGCGTGCTCGCGTCGCTCGTGGCGATGCCCTGGAGCGTGGTCTGCGCGCTGACGTCGCCGAACGTGCCGAGCGCGTGGCACGCGGCGATGCGCACCCTCTCGTCGGCGTCCGTCTTCGCGAGGGTCATGACGCTGGTGACCGTGTCCTTGGCGTGCAGGTCCTCGAGCAGCTCCACCGCGCGACGGCGCACGACCGCGTCGTTGTCACCCAGCAAGCTGGCCGGCGTCGCCTCGTCGGTGAAGTCGTTGATGCGACCGGCCGACTTGATCGCCGCGAGCCGCACGCTCGGGTCGGCGTCCTTCATGGCCGTGCTCAGCGCGGTGCCGCCCTTGTCGTTGATGCGGCCGAGCGCGGAGGCCGCCGCGGCGCGGACCGCGGGCGACGAGTCGGACTGGATGGCGGACGCGAGCGGCGGCACGCCCGCGAGCGTGAGGAACTCGCCGAGCGCGTAGGCCGCGGCCTCGCGGCGGTCCGGGCTCGGGTCGCCCTTGAGCGTGTTGACCGTCTGCTCGTACACCTGGCCCGGCCCGAAGACGCCGAAGATGCGGCGGCGGAGCCACCACGCGGCGATCTCGCGGGTCTGGGGGTCGGTGCTGTAGAGCAAGTTCCCCACCGCGGGGATGCAGTCGAGGCACTCGACCGCCTCGCCGTGCTCGAGCGTCTCCCAGATGAGCGACGGCGAGCCGGAGTTGGCGACGGCCTTGATGCGGTCGGGCGGCGAGAGGAACTCGACCTGGTCGGGGGGCAGGTTGCCGTAGACGGCGGCGGTGCCACCGCCCACGTACGTGGTGTCGCTGCGCGCGTCCGTTCCGGACATGAGGCTTGCAGCGGCGAGGAAGGTTCCAGCGAGAAGGGCCGAGATCTTGATGGTACGCATGGCTAGCTCCTTCTTTCTCTCAAGGGCCCGCGACGGGGTCGCCGCTGGTGAAGGGAACGAATCCGGTGTTCTGGCGGGCGTAGTACTGACCGCCAAGGTCGATGCTGCGGATGAGCGCTTCACGCTCCTGCGGCGTCACCGTCACGCCGACGTTCTCCGGGTGCATCGGTTGTGTGCTCGTCGGCCACGCGGTCGTGTTGTCGGCCGCCATGACGTTCATGTGCTTGATCATCTCC
>DATIQP010000413.1:0-2352 GCA_035470765.1 Polyangiaceae bacterium
CGGCCGGCGCAGGCATCACGATCGCCGTCGCGCTCTACCGTCGCGGGTCGTAGCTCCTACGCGAGCCGCTGCTCGATCATCGCGATGAGCTGCCCCACCTCGGGGTGGCGCACCTCGGGCAATCGCCCCTCCCTGTCGCACTCGTCGAGCAGCGCCTTCGCCATCCCCATGCCGAGCGACGCCTCGGGCGTGACCGCCTCGAGCGCCTCGAGCACCTGCATCACCTGACGCAGCGTGCGCGCGTCGTCGCGGCCGTCGTCGCGGAAGGCAATCTCGCCGTCGCGAAGGCGTGTGGCTTGAACGAACTTCGAAAGCCAGCGCGCGGTGGCGGCCATCTTGCCATAGTCGAGCGCCGCGGGGACGTCCTGCGGGGTGTGGTACACGCTCGATCGCCCGCACGTGAGGAGCAAGAACGGGATGCGGGCGGACCAGAAGGGCTCGTGGTCCGACAGGGGCGGGATGATGTCGGCGTCGGCGGTGCGGACGATGACGCCCGGCTCGGCGCGCCCGATCGACTCGATGAGCGAGCTCGTCCCCTCGCTGCGCTCGCCGCCGAGGGCGAACACGGAGCTGCCCACCTCGTCGGGCAGCGACTTCGGACCGATGCGGTGGCCCACGACGTCCATCGCGACCATGAAGTCGATGCGGTCGCGCGGCACGGGCGGATCGCGCAGAAGCTGACGCGAGCCCATGCCGTCGGTCATGAAGTACGGCGGCTCCTCGCCGTCGAACGCCGCGATGACGACGCCCCTGCCCTCGCGTCGCGCGGCCGCGGCCCGCGCGACCTCGACCAGGATCGCGACGGCGGCCGCGTTGTCGTCGGCGCCCCAGAAGACCTCGTCGCCGAGCTTGCCGAGGTGATCGTAGTGGGCACCGAGGACGATCCACCGGTCGACCGTGCCCGGGATCGTCGCGACGACGTTCGCGCCGCCGCAGCCCGGCACCGCCTGCTCGTGGGGATCGAGGCCCGCGGCGCGCAGCGCGCTCACCACGACGCGGCGCGCGGCGAGGCCCTGCGGCGTGCCCGGCTTGCGGCCGGCGCACTGGAGAGAACAGAGGTCCCTGACGAGCTCGCGCATGCCCGAGCATGACACGCCGCACCGCGCGATGCTCGAGCCCGCGTGGCACGCGCGATGCTGCATCTTCTTCGTGATTCGGTGACAAGGAGACGTGCCATGAACAGCAAACTCATCCAGGCCGGCATGATCGTCCTTGCGCTGGGGATCGGGGTAAGCGCTGGCGCGGTGACTCGTTACGAACACACGGCGGTCGCGCCTCAGGAGAGCGCGATGAGCAGCTTCGCGACGGTCGGGCTCAAGTCGCTCGACGAACCGCAGCTGAAGGCGGTGCAACTGAAGCTGAAGGACCTCGGCCTGTACAAGGCCGAGATCGACGGCATGCCCACCGCCCAGACGCGCGCGGCACTGGCTTCGTACTTCGAGCATCAGAAGTTGTTCGCTCGAGACGGCCGCATCAGCGACGACGCGCTGCGCGGGCTCGGCTTCGACGACGGCGCGATCGCCCGCCTCCACGAGGTCGAGCAAGGAAAGCGGGGCCAGTGATGACCACCCAGCTGGAGCGGCGCGTCGTCGGGCGGCGCTCGACGGTCGCCGAGGTGGTCGAGGCGGGAAGCCTCGCGGGCCTCGTCGGCGGCCTCGCGATGCTCGTCGTCGCCATTGTCTACTCCGCCGCGGCCGGGCACGGTCCCTGGGCCCCGCTGCACGCGATCGCGGCCACCGTGGTGGGGTCGACCGTCGCGACGGAGATGAGCCCGCTCGCCGTGGGGGTCGCGGGCCTTCTCGTCCACGCGATCGTTTCCATCGGGTTCGGCATCGTCTTCGCGGCCCTCATGCCGCGCACCGTGCCGGCGGCTCCGGCGTTCGCGCTGGCCGCGTTCGCGGGGGTCTCCATCCTCGTCGTGATGTCGCTCGCCGTGCTCCCGCTCGTGAACCCGGTCGCGCGCTCACACTTCATGTGGGGGAGCTCGCCCGGCGCCGTGCCCGTGGTGGTCGCCTTCGCGATGCACCTCGCCTACGGCGCGGGACTCTCGCTCGCTCCCTGGCTGCGGCGGCGGATCGCGGCTCCGTGATCCGGGCTACTTCAGGGCCCGCGCGAACAGCAGGCGCTTGGTGACCTCCACCAGCGCCAGGTACGTCACGACCGCACCGGCCAGGAAGCCGAAATAGCTCGCCGGCAAGCGACAGAACCCCCGGATCGGTCCGAGCGGCGAGACCGGCAGCGCGACGCCGAGCGCGACGATCGCGAGCGTCGTGACGGCGAGCGCGCGGCTCGGCCTGCTGCGCACGGCGCTGCCGAAGGTGCGGATGACGAAGATGACGAGCGTCTGGGTGG
>DATIQP010000414.1:0-5626 GCA_035470765.1 Polyangiaceae bacterium
GGCTGCGAACCGGCGCGAGAAGTGCTACGAACCCCCTGAAATGACCGACCGCATCGTCCACTGCCGCAAGCTCGACAAAGACCTCCCTGGCCTCGCTCGTCCCCCCTACAAGAACGAGCTCGGGCGACGCATCTTCGAAGAAGTGTCGAAGGAAGCGTGGGACATGTGGCTCAAGGATTCGGTCAAGTACATCAACACGTACCGCCTCGATCTGGCTTCGTCCGAAGGGCAGAAGTTCATGCTCGATCAGTGCGCGATCTACTTCGGCTTCCAGCAAGGCGACCTCGCCCAGACCGCGTACACTCCGGCGCAGGAAGACAAGACGGAGAAGTGACGTAGTGATCCCGAGCAACGCAGCGAACGGCTTCAACGTCCACGCTCCGCCTTCGGGGCCCTACGGCCGGGCCGCGCACGGCAAGCTGTCGCTCGGCGTGCCCGGCTTCGAGTGGGAGGACCTCTTCGCTCCGTCGCGCCTGGGCGATCTGTACGAGGCGTTCGATCGCTGGTTCGCCGAACGCGCGCCCGAGGCGCACGCGCGCTTCGCGAGCTACCGCGCTTGCCTCGGCGAGGGGATGACGCCCGAGGCGCAGAGCGCCGAGCTGCTCGCCGCCGCGCCGCACGTGAGCGCCTTCGTGACGAAGCTCTTCGGCATCGAGGCGGACGCCGCCAAGGTCAAGCGCGAGGTCGACGCGCGCGGGCCGCTCTGGAAATTCCGTCGGGAGTTTGCCAAGAAGCGGGTGCTGCGCGAAGGGGCGGGGAAGAGCTGGGCTGGTCTCGGCTTCGACGCCAACGCAGCGGGCTGGGTGGCCGAGGTCGCCCTCGGCACGGTCGCGGAAGCGGTCGACGGTGACGAGGAGCTCTTCACCGCGCGGGGGACGGTCGCGCTCTTCGAGGTCGACGACGTCGCCCGCAAGGCCAAGAAGCAGGGCGGGGCGCAATGGTCGGACGAGCTGCGCGCTCGCGCTCGTGCCGTGCTCGCCGCTCTCGAGAAGGACCTGCGGACGCGGCGGCTCGTCGCCAAGCGTCCGGCCGCCGAGGGCGACGACGACCTCGCGGGAGTCGTCGCGTTCGCGCTCGACGCCATCGAGGCCCACCTCGCCGCGCGCCGCGCCGATCACCAGGACGCCGCGCGGCGCTGGCCGTCGCTCCGCCAGCCGCACAGCCTCGACTTCAAGAACCTCGTCCAGCTCCGTCGCCCCGACGCCGCGCTGCCCGAGCTGTTCGTCGGCCCCGACGAAGAGCGCCGCCAGCGCAAGGGCTTCAAGCTCACCGACAAGCGCGGCAGCGCGCGCGAGGTGGAGCAGGAAGTCGACTACTGCATGTACTGCCACGAGCGCGGCAAGGACTCGTGCAGCAAGGGCTTCCGGGACAAGGAGCCGCAGGCGTCGCCACCGGCGACCGATCCCTCGCTTCGCTCGGGCATGCGGCTCGACTTCAAGAAGAACCCCCTCGGCGTCGAGCTGCGCGGCTGCCCGCTCGAGGAGAAGATCAGCGAGATGCACGTCATGCGGCGCGAGGGCGACGTCCTCGCCGCGCTGGCGCTCGTCACGGTCGACAACCCGATGTGCGCCGGCACTGGCCACCGCATCTGCAACGACTGCATGAAGGCCTGCGTCTTCCAGAAGCAGGAGCCGGTCAACATCCCGCAGGTCGAGACGCGCGTCTTGACCGAGGTGCTCACGCTGCCGTGGGGCCTCGAGATCTACATGCTCCTGATGCGTTGGAACCCGCTCAACGTGAAGCGCCCGCACATGCGCCCGTACAACGGCCGCAACGTGCTCGTGATCGGTCTGGGTCCCGCGGGGTACACGCTCGCCCACCACCTCGCGTGCGAGGGCTTCGGCGTCGTCGCGGTCGACGGCCTCAAGCTCGAGCCCCTGCCGCCCGCGCTGACCGGCGGCTACGGGGCGCAGGGCTACGAGGCGCCCTCGCCCATCAAGGACGCGACGTCCATCTACGGCCGCCTCGACGAGCGCATCATGCTCGGCTTCGGCGGCGTCAGCGAGTACGGCATCACCGTCCGCTGGGACAAGAACTTCCTCACGCTCACGTATCTCTCGCTCGCGCGCAGCCCGCACGTGCGCATGTACGGCGGCATCCGCTTCGGCGGGACGATGCTCCTCGACGACGCGTGGCAGCTCGGCTTCGACCACGTCGCCATCGCGGCGGGCGCCGGCAAGCCCACCCTCGTCGAGGTGAAGAACAACCTCGCGCGCGGCATCCGACAGGCCAGCGACTTCCTCATGGCGCTGCAGCTCTCCGGAGCCTACAAGCGCACCTCGATCGCGAACCTGCAGGTCAGCCTGCCGGCCATCGTCATCGGCGGCGGGCTCACCGCGATCGACACCGCCACCGAGCTGCTCGCCTACTATCAGGTCCAGGTCGAGAAGACGGTCGAGCGCATGTCGCTGCTGGAGCGCGAGCTCCCGCCGGAGAGCGTGCGCGCGCTGTTCGACGACGAGGAGTGGCGGCAGCTGCAGGAGCACCTCGCCCACGGCCGCGCGCTGCGCGCCGAGAAGGACGCCGCCAAGCGCGAGGGCCGCGACCCCGACGTGCAGAAGCTCCTCGACTCCTGGGGCGGCGTCACGCTCGTCTATCGCAAGAGCCTGCAGGATTCGCCCGCGTACCGCCTCAACCACGAGGAGGTCATCAAGAGCCTCGAGGAGGGCGTGCGCTACGTCGAGAACCTCTCGCCGACCGAGGCCGTCGTCGACGACCACGGCCAAGTCCGCGCGATGAAGTTCCAGCGAAAGAACGGAGAGCTCGTCGAGCTCCCCGCCAAGACGATCTGCGTGGCCGCCGGCACGAGCCCCAACGTCACCTACGAGAAGGAGCACCCGGGCACCTTCGCGCTCGACGATCGGCAGCACTACTTCCGCGCGCACGCCGCCTCGGTGGACGCCGCCGGCCAGGTGACGCTCTCGCCGGTCCAGGACAAGAGCGAGGGCTTCTTCACCAGCTACTGCAAGGACAACAAGACCGTCTCGTTCTACGGCGACAACCACCCGTACTACGCGGGCAGCGTGGTCAAGGCGATGGCCAGCGCCAAGGACGGCCACCCGCACGTCGTGGCGCTCTTCCCCGAGACCCGCTCGCTCGACCCGAAGGACCAGCCCGCCCGCGACGCGAAGCTGCAGGCGCTCTTCGCCAAGCTCGACGACGAGCTCGTCGCGACGGTCGTCGAGGTCAACCGCCTCACGAAGACCATCGTCGAGGTCGTCGTCCACGCGCCGATGGCGACGCGCAAGTTCAATCCTGGCCAGTTCTACCGCCTTCAGAACTTCGAGACGCGCGCGCCCGTCGTGAAGGACACGCGCCTCGCGATGGAGGGCCTCGCGCTCACCGGCGCCTGGGTCGACCCCGAGCGCGGCCTCATGGGCACGATCGTCCTCGAGATGGGCAGCAGCTCACGCCTGTGCGCGGTGCTCCAGCCCGGCGAGCCGGTCGTCCTGATGGGCCCGACGGGCGCGCCGACCGAGATCGCCCCCCAGGAGACCGTGCTGCTCTGCGGCGGCGGCCTCGGCAACGCCGTCCTCTTCTCCATCGCGCGTGCCTTCAAGGCGATGGGCAGCAAGGTCGTCTACTTCGCCGGCTACAAGGACGGCGCGGACGTCTTCAAGCAGGAGGACATCGAGCGCTACACCGACCAGGTCGTCTGGTCGACGGACACGGGCGCCGCGATCCAGCCCCACCGCCCCCAGGACGTCCACTTCCGAGGCAACGTCGTGCAGGCCATGCTCGCCTACGCCAAGGACGAGATCGGCGTCCCGACGGTCGCCGCGCTCGCCGAGGTCAAGCGCATCATCGCCATCGGCTCGGACCGGATGATGAACGCCGTCCGCGAGGCGCGTCACGGCGTGCTCTTGCCCTACCTCGACCCGCGCCACATCGCCATCGGCAGCATCAACTCGCCGATGCAGTGCATGATGAAGGAAGTCTGCGCGCAGTGCCTGCAGCGCCACGTCGACCCGAAGACCGGCAAGCAGACCGTGGTCTTCACCTGCTTCAACCAGGATCAGGACCTCGACACGGTCGACTTCGGCCACCTTCGCCAGCGCCTGCGCCTCAACTCGATGCAGGAGAAGCTCTCGAGCGCGTGGCTCGATCACCTGCTCCGCTCGCACCCCGAGCTCTTGCGGGTCTGAGCCTCACTTCGGGATGACGCCGTTGGTGGCGCAACCGAAGACGATGTCGATCTTGCCCGACTTGTCCTTCTGCACGTCGCCGCACGTCGAGGCGCACAGCTCGATCTTCTTCGGGTTGTTGGGGTCGTCGTAGTGCCAGCCCGTGCCCCCCGTGCAGTCCTGGTTGTAGGAGAGCGTCTCGGGGCTCGCGTTCGTCGGCGTGAAGACGACGTTCACCTTGGCCTCGTCGAACGTCTCGCCCTGCGGAGGCGGCGGGATCTGGAACTCGCACGCCAGCGTGAGGCCGCGGATGGCCTCGAGCGCGGTCTGGAAGTCCTGCGCGGTCTGAGCGGGGTTGTTGGTCGAGACGATCGTCGCCTTGGTCGTCCCTCCCGCCAGCGCGATCGCGTCGAGGTTGCCCGTGTTGCCGACGCCGACGACGAACGTGGGAATCGTCGCCGCCGCGCTCGCCGCCACCGCGGCGACGGCCTGCACGGTGCTGTTGCAGTCGTTCGGCTGCCCATCGGTGACGAGCACCACCGCGACCTTGTCGCCCGGGCTCGCGGTCTGGATCGACTGAGCGTACTGGATGGCGCCCGTGAGCGCGGGCACCGTCGGCGTGCCGCCGCCCGGCGCGTTGTTGTTCATCGCGTTGGCGAACGTCGTGTTGTCCGGCAGCGCGCGCAGCGAGACGCTCGGGGCCGCGTACGTGCTGGCGCTGCACTCGTTGGCTTGCGGGAAGAACTGCAGCGACGCCGAGAGGCCAGCCGAATTCGGATCGCCGAAGAAGCTCGTGAGGCCGGACTGGCAGGAGGTCCACTTGGAGCTGTCTGCCATGCTGCCCGATTTGTCGAACATGAAGACCAGATCGACCGGGACCGGAGTCGGCGTCGCCGACGACGTGGCGCACTGGCTCAGGTTCGCGCCGCCGTCGCCGGAGCTGCCGCTGCCGCTGCCGAAGGTGGGATTGTTGCCGCTTCCCCCGTCGCCGCCGCTTCCGCTCTTCGGGAAGCTGCTAGGGTCGCCGCTCCCGCACGCCATGACGAAGACCGAGACGACCGCCGATGCAAGGATGGACCGACCGACCATGGCAAACCTCTTCCGTGTCGGAGGTCCTCTGCAACGGCCGTTCCAGTGGAGTCGTCTTTCATCACCGCCGCTGAACCTCGTGATCCATGCGGGGATCGCCCGGCCGCTGTCCGTCGCGCCTGGGCAACCGGTGAACCAGGGGCAGGGTATGGTTGATCCGTGATCGACGCCTCGTTCCGAACTCTCGCCTCCGGCCGGAGCGTGCGAACGTGATCGGCCCCCGGTCCTTCGCCCACGACGGGGTCTTCTGGCGGCGGATGGCGGCCCTGGGGGCGCAGAAGTTCCCCCGGTGGTGGCTTCGCTACACGCCTCCGTTCTTCGGCGTCGCGGCCGCGGTCGTCCTGCCGCAGGCGCGGCGCGCCGTGCGGCGGAACCTGGAGCGCATCCGCGGTCCTCAGCCGTTGTGGCGCGAC
>DATIQP010000415.1:0-5337 GCA_035470765.1 Polyangiaceae bacterium
AACCCGCACAACCTCGAGATCATCCTCGAGCGCGCCAAGGTCCCCGTCATCGTCGACGCGGGCGTCGGCACGGCGAGCGACGCCGCGGTCGCCATGGAGCTCGGGTGCGACGGCGTCCTGATGAACACGGCCATCGCCCACGCCAAGGACCCGGTCCTGATGGCCGACGCGATGAAGCAGGCCGTCCAGGCCGGGCGAAAGGCGTTCCTCGCGGGCCGCATGCCGAAGAGCCGCTACGCGAACGCTTCGAGCCCGCAGAAGGGGCTGATCGAGTGACGAGGACAGCGGTCGCGCTCGCGGCCCTGCTGAGCCTGCGCGCGCCGATTCAGTGCAGTCACGAGCCCGATCCGTCGGAGCGCATCGAGGACACGGCGGGCGACGCGCTCTGGGACCTCGCCAACGACTTCGAGGCGCGGGGCAACCACGATGCCGCGCGCCACACGCTCGAGATGCTGGCGACGCGCTATCCGAGCAGCCGCCACGTGCCGGCGGCGAAGGGGATCCTCGACGGCGGCGCGTGGGTGGTCTCGGACGCGGGCGCGCGCGAGTGAAGTCGGTCCGCCTCCTGCTGATCAGCGATCCCCGCTGGAGCGAGGAGCGCATCGCGGCGGTGGTGGAGCAGGCGGCGCGCGCCGTTCCGGGGTTCGCGGTGCAGCTCCGCGATCGGAGCGATCGATCGGACGACGAGCTGCTTCCGTTCGCGAGGCGCCTGCGCGAGATCACCTCGCGTCACGGCGCGACGTTGATCGTGAACCGCCGCTTCGAACTCGGGCGCCGTGTGGGTGCGGATGGGGTGCACGCGCCGGTGTTGGAGGCGGAGGCGGAGACGGAGAGGACGTGGCGGAGCGCGCCGGCGCACTCGGACGAGGACGTGCGGCGGGCGCGTGACGCTGGGGTCGACGCCGTCCTCGTGAGCCCGATCTTCGAGGTGCCCGGCAAGGGGCTCGCGAGGGGGCTTGGCGCGATCCGCACGGCGTGCGCGCTGGCCCCCGAGCTGCAGGTCCTCGCGCTCGGCGGCGTAAACATGGGCAACGCGGCGCAATGCGTCGAGGCCGGGGCGAGCGGCGTCGCCGTGATCCGCGCGCTCCTCGATGCGGCCGATCCCGCGGGGGCCGCGCGCACGCTCGCGGCGAGGGGTGTGGACTGATTTCTCCCGCGTCCTCTGCTACCTTCAGCCCCCCATGGCGATGTCTTACGAAGAGCGAATGAAGGTCACGCTGGAGATCCTCGGGCGCCACGTGGACATCGATCGCGCGATCCTCCCGACCGATTCCATCCAGGGCGATCTCGGGCTGGACAGCCTGGGCGTGATGGAGCTCGTGGCCGACATCGAGGACCGCTTCGAGGTGCAGATACCCCAGGACGTGCTCGCGACGATCTCCACCGTCGAGGACGTGGTCAAGGCGCTCGACAAGCTTCCGGCCGCGAAGAGCTGACCTGCCTCAGGGTGCGCGCGCCGGAGTAGGGATGGTGGCGCCGCCGCGGACGGCCGCGACGACGGCGACCGAGAGCGCCTCGTCGGCCTTCTGGCACGCGAGCGATACGTCCCCCGACGTTGCGCCCTTGCACTCCTTGCTGCGCTTGATCGAGGCCGTGCTGACCTGCGGCGTCTGCGAGAGCGCGTCCTGGGTCGAAGGCTGCAGGAAGCGCCAGACGATCGGCGCGCCCTTCGGCGCCGGCGGGCGGTGCGTGGTGACCTCGCCGTCGTCGAGCGTGTAGCAGTTGCCGTCCCAGCGCATCACCAGGTAGCCGCCGCTGCCGCTCACCTGGATGCCGCCCGGCGTGTTCCCGGAGCGCTTCTTGAGGATGAGCACCTCCTCGTCGAACAGCAGCTTCGCGCGCGCGGAGGCTCCGCCCTCGGCGTTCCACCCGTCGACGCTGCCGCGCAGATACGCGTGCGTGAACGGCATGTCCTTCGACATGAGCAGGAGAGCGACGTCGGGATACGACCCGTCGCAGAGCCGCTTCACGAAGCCGGCGTCCGGCACGCACGGATCGGTCGACCCGCCGGCGCAGCTGCTCGGGATTCCGTGAGCCGCGTCGGTCGTGGCGGTCGCGCCGGCGCTCGGCGCGGCGCTGCTCGCCGGTGTGGACGACGAGCTCGTCGTGGTCTTCGTGGTGGAGGGATCGGTGGCGGGCGGCTCGCCGCCGCACGCCGCGGCGGCCAGCAAGAGCAGGGGCAGGGCTCTCATCGTCCGCGCGATTGGAGCAGACAAGGCCGAGCCAGCGCAAGCGGCGGCTGGGGCTACGGGGTTGCGTCAACTTGGGTCAGGCGGGATGACCCGGGCCCAGGCCCCTCAAGTCCGTGAGGATGCGCTCGAAGGTGTCGTGGTCGATCTCGCCGCGGGCGTAGCGACGCTTGGCGATCTCCTCGGCCGAGTCGGGCGGCCCCGACAGCTCGCTGCGCACGGTGCGGACGAGCGCCCAGACCGCGACGACGAGGAGCCCGCCGAAGATCGCCATCCCGAACGGCCACATCGGCCAAAACGCGAACCAACCCATCTGCCAGTCGTGCATGGCTCACCTGCCTTCCGTTCCGCTGACGGAAGATTGCAAGCGTCGTGCCCCTGCCTTGAGAGAACGCTCGAGCTCAGTCGTCTTCGAGCGGGCCGATGTCCTCGCCCGACAGGACGAAGAACGCCTCCCCGTACTCCTTGAGCAGCCCGAGCGCGCGGTCCATGTCCTCTTGCGTGTGCCCGCGCGTGATGTTCACGCGCAGGCGCTCCTCGCCGATCTTGGCGCCCGGGTAGACGATGGGCACCATCAGCACGCCGCACTCGAGGAGCGCCACGTGCATGAAGAGCGTCTTGCGCTCTTCGCGGCAGTAGACGGGCATGATGTGCGTGTTCGACGCGCCGAGGTCGAAGCCGGCCTTCTTCAGCTCGCCCCGCATGTACGCCGCTTTCTGGTGCAGCTCTGCGACGAGCTTCGGGCCCTCCGCCTCGAGCATGTCGAGGATCGTGCTCGCGGCGGCGACGATCGGAACGGGGAGCGACGCCGAGAAAAGGAACGAGCGCGCCGTGTTCTGGATGTATTCGACGACCTCTCCTCGGCCGAGGAGGATGCCGCCGATGCCGCCGAACGTCTTGCTGAACGTGCTGACGACGAGCGGGACTTTGCCTTCGACGCCGGCCTCTTCGAGGATGCCGCGCCCGTGCGTGCCGAGCGTGCCGGTGCCGTGCGCGTCGTCGAGGACGATGAACGCGTCGTGCGCGGCGCAGATGTCGACCATCTCCTTGATGGGAGCCTTGTCGCCGTCGAGGGAGTAGACGCCCTCGATGAGGACGACGGCGTTCTTGCGCTCGCGCGTCTTGAGGATGCGCTCGAGGCTCTTGACCGAGTTGTGGTTGAAGAAGCGGACCTCGGGCGCGCGGCCGGGGACGCCGGCGGCGAGGAAGGTGCCGTCGAGGATGCACGCGTGGCTGTACGAGTCGAGGACGAGGGTCGTCTCCTTGTCGGCGAGCGACGCGATCGTGCCGACCATCGCCTGGTAGCCCGTCGTGAAGAGCAGGCACTTCTCGAAGCCGTACCACTCGGCGAGGCGGCGCTCGAGGGCGACGTGCTCCACCGTCGTCGCCTGCACGCGCGAGCTCGAGAGGCCGCACGCGTACTTCTCGACGGCCTTGAGCGAGGCCTCCTTCACCTTCGGGTGGTTCGTCAGCCCGAGGTAGTCGTTCGAGCTGAAGTTCACGATCGGCTTGCCGGCAATCGTCGTGTGGAGGCCTCCGGTCTCGAACTCGCGAAAGAACGGATAGAGCTGCTTTTCGCGGGCCTTGCGGATGCGGTCCAGCTCGGCGTGGGCCTTGTCGTCGATGAAGCTCATGGCGGCGGACCTTCTAGCGTGAAACCTCGTCCCGTCAAAACCCTGTCGTTCGTCGCGCCCCTCGTGTCGCCGGCAGGGCTCAGACGGCCCGCATCAGGACGGCCGACGCGTTGCCGTAGTAGCCCATGGTGGTGACGAGCGCGGTGCGAAGGCGCCCGGGCGCATCGCCGGCGATGATGGCGCTCGGCGCGATGCCCCCGAGCCACCCGACGACGCACGCCAGCGCCATCGCCCCGCCAGCGCCGAGGGTCTCGCCGACGAGGCCCTTGGGCATCGCCACGCACACGCGGTCGCCGACGACCTCGTGGATGGCGGCGAGCTCGGCCATGTCGAAGGGGCGCAAGCCCGAGATACCGCTCGCCACGAGATCGATCTCGTCGGCGGGCACGCCCGCGTCGTCGAGGCAGCCGCGGATCGCGCGGCGCATGGCGTCCTGCGACGCGAAGATCATCTGTCGATCGTGGTCGGGCGCGTCGAACGCGGTGCCGAAGCCGAGGACCTGGCCGAGCACCTTCGCTCCGCGCCGCTGAACGAACTCGGGCGTCTCGAGGGCGAGCATCGCGGCGCCCTCGCTGAGCATCGCGCCGGCCTCCAGCATGCCGAGGCGGTGGAAGGCGAGGAACAGCGCGGCGCTGGCGGCCTCCGCGCCGCCGACCAGCAGCGCCTCCGCGCGCGCGCTGGCGAGGTGCACGTCGGCGCAGCCCACGGCGTCGAGCGCGCCGCAGTTGCCGTCCGAGACGGCGACGTTGAGCGCGCGCAGCTCCTCCCAGATGCTGGCGTAGCCGCTGGCGCTGTTGGCGACCGTGTTCGGGAACTTGGCGGGGTTGATGTACCGCGCGTCCTCGAGGACGGCGACGCGGTTCAGCTCGGTGATCGCCTCGAGGCTGCCGTACGCGTTGGAGCAGACGATGCCGACGTTGGCCGGGCTCGCGGGCGGCACGAACGCGCCGTCGCGCTTCAGACCGGCGTCGTGCGCGGCGAGGCGCGTGGCGACGACGAGCAGCTTGGTGAGCCGGTCGAGCGTGCGGAGGCCCTTGTCGCCGAGGTATTTCGTCGGGTCGAAGTCCGGCACCTCGGCGACGGCGGCGTCCTCGAACTTGGACGCGTCGAACGACTCGATCGGGCGGCGCGGCGCGTCCTTCAGGAGCACCGGGTTCTCGAGCGCGCGGAAGAACGCCTCGCGGCCGATGCCCACCGCCGAACAAATTCCCAGGCCCGTGATGGCGCGCGGGGTCACGGCTCAGTGGGCCTGTGCGGCGAGCTCGCGGCGGGGCAGCGAGGCGGGGTGGGGGAGCACTCCCGGCTTGGCGAAGCACGCGACGGCGTTGTATCCGCCGAAGGCGAGCGAGTTGTTGACGACCACGTCGGCCTTGCCCCTGCGCGCGACGTTGGCGACCACGTCGACGTCGCACTCCGGGTCGGGCGTCTCGTAGGCGATCGTCGGCGGGTAGATGCCGGTCTCGATCGTCATCACGCACGAGACCGCCTCGAGCGCGCTCGCCGCGCCCATGCAG
>DATIQP010000416.1:0-16837 GCA_035470765.1 Polyangiaceae bacterium
GGTGATCGTGTTGCCATAGACGCCGTCGCCGGTGTCGCAGCACCCCGACGCCGGATGCTCGGGGTGGATGTAGCTGTCGGCGATGGTGACGTCGTCGTCCTTCGAGAGCTCGATCCCGTTGCCGCCGCACGGGCCGATCTCGGAGGCGGCGATGACGACGTGCGAGCTCCCCTCGATGCGCACGCACGGCCCCGCGTCGGAGACGACGTGCAAGCCGGAGAACCCGGCGTCCGACTGATTCTTGATCACGATCGGGCCCGACATCGCGAGCTTCGGGGGCGGCGCCGCGGCCTCGACGTCCGCGCTCGCGTCCACGCCCGGCGCGTCGCTCGTAGCATCGGACGACGCGTCGCTCGTCTCCGTCGCCGAGCCGCACCCCAGGGCTGCGAGGACGAGGAGGCTCGAGATCCTCGGAGTCATCCGGACAGGGTAGCCGGGATCGCGCCTACGCGCGCGCAGGCTTGCGCGAAAGGCCGCGCGCAGGCGATCCGGTCGGCTCGCGTCCCCCCGGCATCGCCGAGCACGCCCGAGCACGCGCCGAGCGCGGGCACGGGAGGAGAGCTCACTCACGCGATGCCCACGGAGAAGTCGGTGCCCTCCCAGCGGGCGTTGTCTCTCCAGCGAAACGTGAACGTCACGTGCGTTCCGGCGTCTAGCTTTTCCGTCGGAAGATCCGCGAAGTGAACGCCGAGGCCGCTGTCGCGCGTCTCGACGTCTTCCGGGCGCTCCCACTCCCCGACACCCCAGTGGACCGTGGCCGCCGCCAGGACCTCCACTCTAAGAATCCTTCCGACGCTCATGGTTCGGCACTTGTGATTGAAGCGCCAGATGACGCGCTTCGAGTCGACGTGGTCGACCAGATAACGCTGGACCGTCTGACGCGGTGTATCGAAGACACGCTCGTCCTGAATCGATCGACGAAGCTTGAGGTGTTCGGCGTGCGCCCAGACGAGCGGCATCGCCGAGCCGGAGGGGCGTCCGAAGAACAGCTCGCGCTCGGGCACGTCCGGCGCGTCCCAGATCTGCTCGGGGAGCATCCCGCCCTCGTTGGCGAACGCCTCGAGCGCACGCGACAGCCGCAGCGCCTCCTCGAGGTTGCCCGCCGCGATCTCGTGGTGGGCGCGCTCGCCCACCAGCAGCGGCCAGGGGCGCCCGACGCCGGTGCCGTCGAACGGCGCGCCGTCTTCGTGCTCGCCGTAGCCGTCGTCGTTGTAACGCCTCCATGCGGGCCCGCTGGGTGTCTCGACCTTCAGGAGCGCGTCGATGACGCGCACGGTGTCGCGGATTCGCGCGTCGTCGGGGGCGCGCAGCCCGAAGCGGACGAGGGCGAGGGCATCCGGGCTGACGATGTCGATCGCAGGCTCTCGGCGCTGCCCGTAGGGGCGATTCTTGATCGGCACGAAGCCGTGAACGGGCGAGTTGGCGTCGGCTTCGTCCGGCGGCGCGACCCGAACGTAGTAGCCCCTCACGCCGACCTTTCGGGACAGAGCCGTGTCGGTCAAGTACATCCACCGTTCGATGCTCGCGTTCCACGCGTCCGCCGTCTCGCGCAGGTAGTCGGCGCCCGTCCCGTCACCGTTCGATTCGGCGACGTCCGCCGCCACGAGGAGCGCTGCGATCTGCACGGCGACCGTGAACGGCGAATATCCACCGTCCTCCTCCCATCGGTCCTGCGCGCTGACGGGCCCATTTTGGACGAGGAAGCTCGCCGCGCGCCGAATCATCGGCCAGAAGCGCCTCGACTGCTCCGGGCTCGCGGCGTTGCACCGCCCGACGAGGTCGAAGAGCAAGATGGGCAACGCCGTCTCGTCCAACTGGATTCCGTGCCAGTAGGCGGAGCCATCGAGCCACGCGTTCTGCGACCAGTGACCGTCGGCGTCCTGGATCACTTGAAGATATCCGAGGACGCGCAGGGCATCGTTCGGCGATCCCGCGGCGAGAAACCCGCCCGCTGCCTCCGCCAGGTCGCGCGGCCAGACGAGATGGTAGCCACCCAGATCGTCGTCACCCTTCGACATCCCCCACGGGATCGAGAGGCTCGCGACGAGGCCGCCGGTGAAGTGCTTCGACTCGTGGACCCGCAAGACAGTCGCGCTGACGCGGAGCAAGTCGGGGCCATCCGGCAGCCGCAACGATTCTTGCCAACGGCTCCACTCGCTCGCGTAGTCCGCGCGAACGCGATCGAATCCGTCGTCGAGGGTGGCGAGCGCTTGATGTGCCGCCTCGTTGGCGTTGCGGCCGAATCCGAGCGCCAGAACGAACGCGCCGTTCGCCGCGCGCAAATCGACTTCGCCGACGAGCGCCACGTTACCGTTCTCCGCCCGGTCGAAGGTCAACGTCATTCGCTTGTGCGCCTGCAGGTCCATCCACCCGTCGGATCGCCCGACGAACCCCGCCGATCGCTTCGCCCACGGAACCGAGCACGCCAGGGCCAGGGCCACGTTGCCACGCTCTGCGAAGAGCATGGTCACGCCCTTGTAGTCGCCGAGCCACGCCGTGTTCCCCGCTCCACCGTTGTCGAGGTGCGGCGCGAGGAGTGCGTAGACGCGATAGTCCTCGATGCCACCGACGAGCGGCTCGAAGCGTACGGACTGAACGAGGGCATCGCGCCGAGGATCGCCGACGATTCGCTTCTCGATTCGATAGCGGCCCTCCAGGCACGTATTGAGAATGCGAAAATCGGGGACCCCGCGTTCCAAAGGAGAGAACTCGGACCGCGTGTGGCGTTTCTCTTCCGAGAAGAACGAACGACCGTCGGTCACGATCAGGCCGAGATCGCGAATGCACGCGCGATCGAGGTGCGGGTAGTAGACCTCGTTGAGAATCCCGTGGCTGAGCGTGAACCAGACCCTGCTGGTTCGGCTCAGCGCAGTGCCGACGCCGGACTTCGCGCTCGACGTCCATCGCGCGGCAATCCCCGGAGCACCCGGTGCACCTGTCGGCATGCAAGACCATACGAGATTCGCGGCGAGTCGCCAGGCGCTCCGAAGCGTCACGCGCGAGACCGAGCGCCCCACGGCCGGCACGTTTGGCGCCTCGACGCAGCGTTTGCTGGGACCATGGGCGCGGCACGCTCGACACTTGGAAAGACAGGAGCGCCGGTCGGGGCCTCCGTCTCGCCGTGTGGCACCGACGTTGCTCCTCGCGCATCCATCGTGCTCTGCATCGCCGACAGAAGCGACCACGTCTCCGCGCGCCGGCTGCGCGGCGCGACTGCACCGAAGTCCCACCGCGGGTGCGGCCGCACGGAGGAGCCGTGACCACCCCGGCTGCGAGCTCCGATGCGCTCGTGTTCTTCGGCGCCACCGGCGATCTCGCGCACAAGAAGATCTTTCCCGCGCTGCAGGCGATGGCGAAGCGTGGCCACCTGAACGTGCCGGTCATCGGCGTGGCAAAAGCCGGCTGGAACCTCGAGCAGCTGAGGGCGCGGGCAAGAGAGAGCGTGGAGAGCCATGGCGGCGTCGATGGTGCCGCGTTCGACAAGCTCTCCTCGCTGCTCCAATACGTCGACGGCGACTATGAAGACCCGTCGACGTTCGATCGCCTGCGCGGCGCTCTGGGCTCGGCCGAGCGGCCACTGCACTACCTCGCCATTCCTCCGAGTCTCTTCGCGACCGTGGTCGAGCAGCTCGGCCGCTCCGGTTGTGCGAGAGGTGGGCGCGTCGTTGCGGAGAAGCCGTTCGGCCGTGATCTCGCCTCCGCGCAGGCGCTCAATCGTTCGCTTCTGGCCGTGTTCCCCGAGCCGGCCATATTCCGCATCGATCACTACCTCGGCAAAGAGCCGGTGCAGAACCTGCTCTACTTCCGGTTCAGCAACTCGCTGTTCGAGCCGATCTGGAACCGCAACTGCATCGACAGCGTGCAGATCACCATGGCCGAGAGCCTTGGAGTCGAGGGACGTGGGACCTTCTACGACGGAGTCGGTGCCGTCCGGGACGTGATCGAGAATCACCTGCTGCAGGTGACGGCTTGCGTGGCCATGGACGCGCCGTCGGGCGGCCATCCCGAGACGCTGCGCGACGAGAAGGCCCGTCTGCTCGAAGCCATCGCGCCGCTCGACCCCGAGAGCGTCGTGCGGGGGCAGTTCCGGGGCTACCGCAACGAGCCCGGGGTCGCCGCCGGTTCGCGGGTCGAGACCTTCGCCGCAATGCGGCTCCAGATCGACAACTGGCGATGGGCCGGCGTGCCCTTCTTCATCCGCGCAGGAAAGTGCCTCCCCGTCACTTGCACCGAAGTGCTCGTCCAGTTCAAGCGGCCGCCGTGCTCGGCCTTCGGGGAGAAGTTGACGCGACCCAACTACGTGCGTTTCCGGCTCGGGCCTGACGTCGCCATCGCCCTCGGTGTGCGCTCGAAGACGCCGGGCGAAGCCATGGTCGGCCAGGAGGTCGAGCTCCTCGCCACGCAAGACATCCGCGACGAGATGGACGCGTACGAGCGCCTCCTCGGCGACGCCATGAGGGGCGACGCCATGCTGTTCGCGCGCGAGGACTCCGTCGAGGCCGAGTGGCGTATCGTCGCGCCGATCTTGGTCGCCACGACTGCGCCGCACGAGTACCAACCGGGCACCTGGGGACCGACCGAAGCCGATCGACTGACGGAGCGCGCAGGTGGCTGGCACAAGCCCGAGCCCACACCACCGAGGAGGTCCTCGTGAACTCATCCGAGCTCGATCAGTCGTGCGTCAATACGCTGCGCTTTCTCTCGGTCGACATGGTCGAGAAGGCGAAGTCCGGGCATCCCGGGCTGCCGATGGGAGCGGCGCCCATGGCGTACGTGCTGTGGAGCCGCTTTCTTCGTCACAATCCGAAGAATCCGCACTGGTGGGACCGCGATCGCTTCGTCCTGTCTGCGGGACACGGATCAGCGCTGCTCTACGCGCTGCTCCACTTGACGGGCTACGACCTTCCGCTCGACCAGCTCGAGCGGTTCCGGCAGTGGGGGAGCCAGACGCCCGGACATCCAGAGAGCCACGTCACGGGCGGCGTCGAAGCGTCGACCGGGCCGCTCGGACAGGGCGTCGGCAACGCGCTCGGCATGGCGATCGGCGAGGCCCACCTCGCGGCGCGCTACAACCGTCCCGGCCACGACCTCTTCCACCACTTCACGTACGTCCTCGCGTCGGACGGCGACATGATGGAGGGGGTGGCGAGCGAGGCAAGCTCGCTCGCGGGTCATCTCGGGCTCGGCCGCCTCGTCGTTCTCTACGACAGCAACCACGTGACGCTGTCGGCGTCGACGCCGATCGCCTTCACCGAGGACGTCGCGGCGCGCTACCGCGCCTACGGCTGGCACGTGCTCGAGGTCGACGACGGCAACGACCTCGGCGCGATCGAGCGCGCGATTCGCAGCGCCAAGGACGTGCGCGACCGCCCCTCGCTCATCGCCGTGCAGACCGTGCTCGGGTACGGCGCGCCCGACAAACAGGGCACGTTCGCGGCGCACGGCAGTCCGCTCGGCGAAGGCGAGGTGCACGAGGCGAAGCAGAACCTCGGCTGGCCGCAGACCCCCGCGTTCTACGTTCCGTCCGAGGCGCTCGCACACTTCAGGGGCGCGATCGATCGCGGCCGGGCGCTCGAAGAATCGTGGGTCCGCAAGCTCGATGCGTATGCGCGCGCCTTCCCGGAGCTCGCGCGAGAGATCGAGCGGCGGTTCTCCGGTGAGCTCCCCGACGGATGGGGCGACGCGCTGCCGACCTTCCCGCCCGACGCAAAGGGGCTCGCGACGCGGAAAGCCTCCGAAGCGGTGATGCAAGCCGTCGCGCGTACCGTCCCCGAGGTGGTTGGCGGCTCGGGCGATCTCGACCCGTCGACGTACACGTGGCTGAAGGAAGACGGCGACTTCGAATCGCCGGCGCGGCCCGCGCACTTCGTGCAAGGGCTCGCCGGCGGCGGCTGGGGCTACGCAGGGCGCAACATCCACTTCGGGGTTCGCGAGCACGCGATGGCCACCGCGGTGAACGGGCTCGTCTACCACGGCGGCTTCCGCCCGTTCGCGGCGACGTTTCTCATCTTCTGCGACTACATGCGGCCGTCGCTTCGCCTCGCGGCGCTCGCGGAGCTGCACGCGCTCTTCGTCTTCACGCACGACAGCATAGGGGTCGGCGAGGATGGGCCGAGCCACGAGCCCGTCGAGCAGCTCGCGTCGCTGCGTGCGATTCCGAACCTCGTCGTGATCCGGCCGTGCGACGCGAACGAGACCCGCTTCGCCTGGCAAGTGGCGCTCGAGCAGCGCGATCGACCGACCGTGCTCGTGCTGACGCGCCAGTCCGTCCCGACGCTCGATCGTGCGGTCTACGCGCCGGCGCAGCTGCTGCGACGCGGCGCGTACGTCCTCAACGCGGAGGAGAAGGCTCCCGACGTGATCCTGATCGCGAGCGGCTCCGAGGTCTCGCTCATCGTCGCGGCTGCGCCCATCTTGCGCAAGGTGCACGTGCGCGCGCGGCTCGTGTCGATGCCGTCGTGGCGGCTCTTCGAGGAGCAGACGGCGGAGTACCGGGAGAGCGTTCTACCGGCGGCGGTGACTGCGAGGCTCGCCGTCGAAGCCGCGTCGCCGCTCGGCTGGGAACGCTGGACGGGGCTTCGCGGTGCGATCCTCGGCGTCGACCGCTTCGGGGCCTCGGCACCCGGCGCGACCGTGCTCGCGGAGTACGGCTTCACGGTCGATCACGTCGTCGCTCAGGCGCTCGCGCTCGTACGCCGATGAGCTCTATCCATTGGATCGGCATCAGTCACTACGTGAACCTGCTCTTCGTGGGGTTCCTCGTGCGAAGCGGCTTCGAGATCCTGAGCGCGCATCCGAAGCTGTACTGGCGCGACGACTGCCGCCCAGGCAGCGAATGGTTGCGTCTCTCGCGCAAGAAGATGCCGGCGGATCGCCTCTGGACGAGCGCCGACGAGGAGACGTCGTTCTCGCCGCTCATCGCGTTGCCCGGCCGGCGCAACCTCGGCATGGGCCGCCACTGGCATTTCTTCTGCGTGATCTTCTGGATCCTGAACGGCCTCGTCTACGTCGTGCTTCTGTTCGGCACCGGCGAGCGGCGACGGCTCCTTCCCACGTCGTGGGGCGCCCTCCCCCAGGCGGGCCGCGATGCGTGGATCTATCTGCACCTGCACGCGCCGCCGGCGGGCCATCCCTACAACGCGCTGCAGCAGCTCACGTACGCCGGCGTCGTGTTCCTGCTCGCGCCGCTCTTGATCCTCACCGGCGCGGCGATGTCACCGGCGGTCGCCGCGCGCTACCCCTGGTATCTGCGATTGTTCGGCGGTCGCCAGCCGGCGCGGAGCATCCATTTCCTCTCGCTGCTCGCGATGGTCGGCTTCACGTTCGTCCACATCGTGCTCGTCGCGGTCGAAGACTTCCCGCGCAACATGGCGTGGATCATCTACGGACGAGTTTCACTCGAGAAGACTGCCATGTGGCTCGGGCTCGGCGGGCTGCTCGTCGTGCTCGCGCTGCACGTCGCGGTTACCGTATTCAGCTTGCATCACCCGCGCGCCGTGCAGGGATGGCTGGGCAAGGTCATCGAGCCGGTGCGCCGTGCGCTGCTCCATCACGTCACCTCGCGCCAGCGCTACGGCAAGGGCGACATGTCGCCGTTCTTCCGCGTCAATGGCTATCCGCCCGAGTCGCCGGAATACAAGCGCCTCGCGGACGGCGGATTCGTCGATTGGCGGCTCTCGGTGCACGGTCTCGTCGAGGCTCCGCTCGAGCTCTCGCTCGCGGACATGCGCGCGCTGCCCAGGCACACCCAGATCACGAAGCACCACTGCATCCAAGGCTGGTCTGCCGTCGGCGAGTGGGCGGGCGTCGCGGTCGCCGACGTGCTCGATCTGTGCCGACCCATGGGAAGCGCGCGCTACCTCGTGCTGCGGGGCTTCGACGAGAAGGACGGTCGCGAATACTACGAGACGATCGACCTCGAGCTCGCGCGCCATCCGCAGACGATGCTCGCCTACGAGATGAACGGCGTGGCGCTGCCGATCCCGCACGGCGCGCCTTGCCGATTGCGCGTCGAGACGCAGCTCGGGTTCAAGATGGTCAAGTACCTGCGCTCGCTCGAGCTCGTCGAGGACTACCGGCAGCTCGGCGACGGACAGGGTGGGTTTCGCGAGGACACCCAGTTCTACGGGCCCGAGGCCGGGATTTGATCCGGCATCCGTGGCCCGCGCCGGCTTCGTGAGCTCCACCCCTCAGCCATGGCCCCCACGGTACCCGGGCAACACCGCGCGCACGATGAGCACGACCGGGACGACGGCGTACGCGAGAACGCTCACGTACGGGCTGACGAACGAAAACGCGACCGCGGCGACGTAGACCAGAAGCGGCCTCAACGAGACGCGCCTTGGAACGCGAATCGTGGTCGTGTCGGCGAGCGGCTGCGGTGCGATACGTAGGGCCCTACGAGAGCTCGACCCCGACAATACCCGCCTCGGGCGCGCACGCGTCCCGGCGGCCACGCTGGGCTCGGCGGCGACTGCGCGCGGGCCGCACGCATTGCGCCCACCGGCGCGACTCGACGATACCACGCGATCTCCATGGCGGTCGGTGCGGGTGTGGGATTTGCCCTCGCAGAGCTGCGAGCTCGTCGCATGCCAGACCTTGCCGCGACCACCGTCCCGCCGACCACGCAACCGCCGACCCGGAGACGGAGCTTCGCACGCTGGCTCTCTTGGCTCTTCGGGCTGGCGGCGTTGGCCGCCGTTGCGCTCTTCGCCGCGCACTTCAGCGAGGAGAAGGCTTTCGCCGAGCTCGTCGTTCACGCTCGCCCTGCCTGGCTGGTCGTAGGCGTCGTGCTGCAAGTGGGAACCTACGTGGCAGACGCGCGGATTTGGCAGCGCGTCCTTCTGCGCGCGAAGATCTCGCGAACGCTGAGATCCTATGTCGGCCTCGCGCTCGCGAAGCTACTCATGGACCAGGTCGTCCCGAGCGGCGGCATGAGCGGCACCCTCCTCGTGATCCGCGCGCTGGATCGCCGCGGCGTCCCCCGCGGAGCGAGCATGGCCGGAGTCGTCGTGGATCTCGTGAGCTACTACGCCGCATACGTCGTGGCGTTGGCGCTCGCGTTGGGCGTCGTGTGGGTGCACGGGGACTTGAGCCTGTACGTCGTACTGCCCGCAGTGATCTTCGCTCCCCTGGCGGCGGCAGTTCCCACGATGGTTCTTCTGGCGAGCCGCGGCCGGGCCCTGCCCCGCTGGATCACCCGCCTGCCGCTGATCAAACCGATCCTGCGGGCGCTCGTCGAGGCGAACCCCGGCACCGCTCACGACTTCTCGCTCATCGCGCGATGCACGGGCTTGCAGCTCGCCATCTTCCTGCTCGACGCGGCGACTCTCTGGGTGATGCTCTGGGCTCTCGGCCTGTCGGTCCACCCGGCGCCGGTCTTTGCGAGCTTCATGCTTTCCACGCTGGCACGAACGCTCGGCCCGATCCCCGGGGGGCTCGGTGTCTTCGAGGCGGCCTCCGTGGCGACGCTGAAGCTCGTGGGCGTACCGGTCGCCGCCGGCCTCGCGGCGACGCTTCTGTTCCGAGGGTTCAGCTTCTGGCTGCCCATGGTGCCCGGGCTCGTCTTCGCTCGTCGAGAGACGCGGGCTGGTTCGGATGTGGGCGAGGCCCCCCCTCCGTCGCTCTCATGACCGCGACCGTGTGGGGGTAGACCTCGAATGGAGCGGGGCACGGGAATGCGTCCCGCTCGAGATCGAGCAGGCGCACCCCGTGCGACCCGTGCACGCAGGCAGGCGACGATGGCACCTCACGCAGGGCGATGACGCTGATAGCTGCCCGTGATCAGGTGATACGCGCCGAGCACCAGAATGGCGCCGACGGCGGCGACGAACAGGCTCCAGATGTTGAACCCGGTGAGGCCCACCTGGCCGATGAGATTGAAGGCAAACCCGCCGACCACCGCCCCGACGACGCCGAGCACGATGTCGAGCAACAGGCCCTCGCCGGTCTTGTTGACGATCTTGCTAGCGATGAAGCCAGCGACCAAGCCGAGAATGATCCAGCCAATGAAATGATGGAATGACACGCCTCGCTCTCAGGCACTCGCTCGAGACGACGAGCTTCCCGAGGACCAGGGCGCGCTACTTGATGCACATCGCGCTGGTCCGGCACTTGTCGTATCGCGAGAGCGTGTCGAATGGGGTACTGCACGCTTCGCTCTTGATGGCCATCATGCAGCGATCGACCGCGTTGCTGTCGAGGCCGTGCGGGCAGTTGTACGCGTTGAGCTCGTTCCCGATGCTTCCGCGAACCTGGTCCATACAGACCTGGCGCGAGGCGAACTTCGCGCCCGGTCCGATGTTGGTGCAGCGCTGCTCTTGGTCGCAACGGGCCGTCACCAGCCGCTCGACGACCGCTTTTTGAGCGACGTTCTGCGAGGTGATCGTCGGTTGATCGACGGAGGTGTTGGCGACGGGGGTCTGCTGACTTGCGCTACCGCACGCGATGAGCAGCCCAGTGCTGGTCAGCGCGAGCGTGTAGAGGTGGTGGAGGGTTTTCATGTGGGTCACGGGCTGCATCGGCCATGCCGCCATCAACGACCGGAGACGCAGGCCGTGCCGCTGGCACCGCAGCAATTACGCAGTTCGGCCGCCTCATCGACCCGTGCGGGTCGCACGATTGGCTGAACCGCATGCTTCTTGCTTCGCTGCAAGGGGTGCGGTCCACGGCTCAAGAAGCCATCGTCCCGAACGACGACGAAGCTCGAGAGAGTGTCGCCCGCGCGAAGGTCGGTGCGGCGCTCCGCGGGAACTGGCTCCTCGACGTGCGCCAGCACAGCAACCGCGACCGCTGATCATGCGCGCCGTTCATAGGATCGTCCGAACGCCGTCCGCCATCGTACCCAAGAAGCTCCTCGCCGCTCATCCGCGCGCCAAGCGGACCATTCACGCCTCCCCCGCCCTCGTCGAGTCTGCGGCGCTGGACGTCGCCGCCGTATATGCGCTGTTGAAGACCGGGCCTTCGGGGCTCACGACCGAGGAGGCCAGCGCGCGTCTCGCCGAGCACGGCCCCAACCTGCTGCAGAAGGATCAGCGCCCCGGCTTCCTGAAGCTGCTCTGGCATGCGGTGCTCAACCCGCTCGTGGTCCTCCTGTCCGTGCTCGCGACGATCTCGTTCGCGACGGGCGACATCCGCGCCGGCGGCATGATGGTGGCGATGATCGCGCTGAGCGTCGGGCTGAAGCTCGTCCAGGAAGCCAAGGCCGACAGCGCCGCGGCCAAGCTCAAGGCGATGATCTCGGTGAATGCAACCGTGGTTCGCGACGGCGCCGCGCAGGAGCTCCGGGTCGAGCACCTCGTACCGGGCGACGTGGTCCACCTCGCCGCCGGCGACATGATCCCCGGGGACGTGCGGGTCGTCGAAGCCAAGGATCTGTTCGTGATCCAGGGGTCGCTCACGGGCGAGAGCTTCCCGGTCGAGAAGTTCGCCGTGGAGAGAGCGAGCGTCGCGTCCGCGTCTCCGCTGGAGCTCGATTGCGTCGCGTTCCTCGGCACCAGCGTGGGCAGCGGCTCGGCCTCGGCGGTCGTCGTCGCGACGGGCAAGGACACCTACCTCGGTGGCATGGCCGAGTCGCTCCAGACCCAGGCCGCGGAGGCGACGGCGTTCGACCGCGGCATCGCCCGCTTCACGTGGCTGATGCTCACGTTCATGGCCGTGATGGTGCCGCTCGTCTTCTTCATCAACGGCCTGACCAAGGGCACCTGGAAGGAGGCCTTCTTCTTCGCCCTCGCCGTCGCGGTCGGTCTGACGCCCGAGATGCTGCCGATGATCGTGACGGTCTGCCTGTCGAAGGGCGCCGTCGCGATGGGCAAGAAGAAGGTCATCGTCAAGCGCATCAACGCGATCCAGAACCTCGGCGCGATGGATGTACTCTGCACCGACAAGACGGGCACGCTCACGATGGACAAGATCGTCCTCGAGCGGCACTGCGACGTGGCGCTGCGCGAGGACGAGAACGTCCTGGCGCTCGCCTACATCAACAGCCACTTCCAGACCGGCCTCAATAACGTCCTGGATCGCGCGGTACTCGCTCACGAAGAGACCCACGCGCACGCCCGCATTCCCGACCTCGTGAAGGTCGACGAGATCCCGTTCGACTTCGTCCGCCGGATCATGTCCGTCGTCGTTCGGACGCCCGAGGGCAAAGACCGCATCATCTCCAAGGGAGCGCCCGAGGCGATCTTCGAGAGGTGCGCGAGCTTCAGGTTGGACGCCAAGCTCGAGCCCATGGACCACCCGCACATCGAGAATCTGAAGGTGGAGTACGAGCGTCTCAGCGCCGAGGGCTTCCGCGTGCTCGCGCTCGCGACCAAAGACATCGCGCCGCGCGGCACGGTGAGGGGCGACGCGACGCCCTACGGCAAGGAGGACGAGCGCGACCTCGTCCTCGAGGGCTACGTCGCCTTCCTCGACCCGCCGAAAGAGAGCGCCAAGGAGGCCATCCGTGAGCTCCAGGCTCACGGGATCAGGGTGAAGGTCATCACCGGCGACAACGAGCTCGTCGCGCGCAAGGTCTGTAGCGAGGTGGGGCTCTCGGAGGATCGGGCGTTGTTGGGCGACGCGGTCGACAAGATGACCGACGAAGAGCTCGCCGCCGCCGCCGAGGACACGACGCTCTTCGCGCGCGTATCGCCCGCGCACAAGCAGCGCATCGTCAAAGCACTCCAGTCGCGCAAGCACACGGTGGGCTTCATGGGTGACGGCATCAACGACGCTCCCGGTCTGCACGCAGCCGACGTCGGCATCAGCGTCGACACCGCCGTCGACATCGCCAAGGAGTCTGCCGACATCATCCTGCTCGAGAAGTCCTTGCTCGTGCTCGACGAAGGCGTCCTCGAGGGCCGCAAGGTCTTCTCGAACATCGTCAAGTACGTGCGCATGGGCGCGTCGAGCAACTTCGGCAACATGTTCAGCGTGCTCGGGGCGAGCATCTTCGTGCCCTTTTTGCCGATGCGGCCGGTGCAGATCCTCGCCAACAACCTGCTCTACGACGTCGGTCAGACGGCCATCCCGACGGACAACGTCGACCCGGAGCGCCTCCAGGCACCGCGTGCATGGGACCTCAAAGAGCTGACCCGCTTCATCCTCTTCATCGGCCCCTGCTCGTCGGTCTTCGACTACTCGACGTTCCTGATCATGCTCTACGTGTTCGGCTGCTTCGACGTTTCGACGCCCCAGGCTGCGGCGCACAGCGCGAGCCTCTTTCAGACGGGCTGGTTCGTCGAGAGCCTGCTGACGCAGACGCTCATCATTCACGTCATCCGGACGAAGAAGATTCCCTTCCTGCAGAGTCGCGCATCTTGGTTCCTGACGGCGATGAGCGCCTTCATCATGGTGGTCGGGGTCTCGATCCCGTTCTCACCGTTGGGCACCTACCTCGGCTTCACCAGGCTGCCCCCGCTCTACTGGGCGCTCCTCGCGCTCACGCTCGTTTGCTACGTGCTTCTGACCCAGGGCGTGAAGATGTTCATTTCGTGGCGCAAGTGGGTCTGATCACTTCGACGCCTCGGGGGTTTGTCGCGAGAGGACCTTCTCCACGCGACGGACGATCTCGTCCACGCGCGCCGGGACGTCGGCCTTCCTGGAGGCTGACGTGATGGTGTCGAGGCCGGCAATGTGCTCGGTCCCCTCTCCCGACGTCGCGAGCACGACGAGCTTGTCGCGAGAGTCGGAGCGATCGACGAACACCCGAACGGCATCGGGCGGCTTCGACATCTGCCACGTGTGGAGCAGGACGATCGCGTTCCAGTCGGACTCGCGGACGGTCGGCAGCTGTCCAACGTCGATCACCTTCACGTAAGCCGGCCTCGCCTTCAGTCGGTCGACCACCCCTCGTACGACCGCGTCCTTGAAGGAGCTGCCCTGCGTCGCGATGAGCACGTGCTCTCTCGCGGAGGGGGCGTTGACCTCGAACGGCTTCGCCTCATGCATCGAGTAGTGCACGGCGTACCACGTCGCGAGTGCCAGAAGCGCGATGGGCACCACAGCGGCTGCGATCAAGACCTTCTTCCACGTCTTCATGGCACACGTCACTTCACGTTCCATGCCGGCGCGAGACCTGAGATGCTCGCCTCATGCTCCTGCAAGCCACGCTCAGCCTGGACGATCTCTCGGATGCGATGGAGCGCTTCACGCCGCTCGAGATTCGGCTCGGCGATCTCGAAGGCAAGGAGCGCACGCTCTTCGTCGAGCGCCCCAGCCGCGTGACGCTCGTCCCGGACCGCGGGCTGCGCATCGAGACGACCGCGCGCCTGAACTGGACGATCGCCGGGGTGGTCGTCCCCGTCACCGTACAGGCGGCGCAGATCATCCTGCTCCCCGAGATTGCTCAGAAGGACGGCCGCGACGTCCTCCGCTTCCAGCTCGTCTTGGAGAGCGCCGATCTGAAGCACGTGCCGGCCTTCCTCGACGCGAAGGTCGTCGATCAGGTCAACGAAGCGCTCCAGGCCGACGACGCGCGACCCACCTGGCACTTCCTCGAGACGCTGAGCTTCATCGTCGGTCTCCCCAAGCGGCTCAAATCGGCTCGGACGTTCGAGCTCGAGGCCAAGTGGGGCGCCATGAAGGTCACCGGCGACGCGGTCGTCTTCACCGTCTCCTACGACTCCGCCGTCAAGATGGCGGAGAAGGAGAAGAAGCCGTGATCGGTGGCTGCGCCCGCTACGCGCGCGAGAGTAGGTGCAGGAGCCCGCGAATCAGGGCGTGGAGCACCATGTAGGCGAGGAGGGCGACCAGGAGCGGCCAGACGAAGTGCCCGGTACCGATCCCAGTGCCGATCGTGGTGGTCGCGAACATCCCTTTGAACGGGGCGTAGAAGAAGTCGCTCGAGTCGCGGATGAACCGGACGAAACCGGCGTCCGTCCGCGCGCCGAAGAGCTCCAGGAGGAAGCGCACCACCAGGAGCGCGTAGAGCGCGCCGAAGAGCCAATCGATGACTCGCGCGAGAACTCCGAGGACGCGGTGCGGGGCGCCCCTTTCGTGCTCGAGATGACCGTGCGTTTCGACGTAGGTTGCCATGGAAAACGATCAAGCAGCTCGCGTGCCAGGGCGAGGCCGACCACTGCTCTGGATGCGAGCGCGTGCGAGCGCTGCTCAGCTTCCCTTGAGCGCGATGAGCTGTCCGGCGCCGAAGCCGCCGACCCCGGCCGTCGGCGAGTCGATGACGTAGACGGCGTTGCCGACGATCACCGGATCGTGCACGCGGTTCTTCGCGCCGGGGACTGCGCCGTGCCACTGGTCTTGCCCGGTCGCGAGCGACAGGACGTGGATGCCGTCGCTCGCGGTGACGACCAACGTGCCGCTCGGCACCGCCGCGGCGAGCGACGTCGCGATTGCGGCGCCTAGGTTCTGGGAGCCGCTGCATCCGTTCGTGATGACCATCGTGTAGGCGTGAGCCGCGGCGCCGGTCACCGGCGTCGCCCACGCGGGTGTGCCCGACTTCGCATCGAAGGCCGAGACGCCGGTCGAGCCGGCCGCGATCGCGAGACCGTTCGCGAGCACCGGCGCCTGGGCGCCCGCGCCGGTCAGCGGCTGCGACCAGCTGATGCTTCCGTCCTTCTGGCTTCGGGCGACGACCGCATCGGCTTCGATGCCGTACACCAGGCCGTTGCCGGCGCTGATCGTGCTCGCAGGCGCCCCAGGCACGTTCCACTTCGGCGTTCCCGTCGCGGCGTCGAACGCGTAGAGGCCGGAAGCGAACGTCGGTTGAACCGTTCCGCCCGTGGCGTAGCTCGGCGCGTAGAACAAGACTCCGCCGTCCAGCGCGATGCCGCCCATCCTGTCGGAGAGCGCGTCGCCGCACGCCGTGCCTTGTTTGTTGCCCTGCCAAACGATCTTCGCGGTCACGTCGAGCTCGCCGACGAACAAACCGGGACCGTCCGACTTCGACGTCGTGACGAACCAGACGCCGCCGGCCGTGTCGGCGATCGACTGTCCCCACCAGTCAACGCCCGTCCCCACCGTCGATTTGCCGGTCGCGCGATCCACGAAGTAGACGCCGTCGTCGTCGATCACGAGGTTGCCGCCGCTCACCGACGCCCAGTTCCCCATGTTCGCGTCCGACCCGCTGTCGTACGTCCACACGCGCGCGCCCGCGGTCGACACGAGATCGGCAGCCGTCGTCCCGATGTAGGGAGAGTCCGAGCCGGCCCATTGCAGGTAGATCGCGTCCGTCGCCGCGAGCGCGTGGTGAACCGCGGTCACAGTGTGACCTGCGATCGGAGTGGGCGTGTAGCTCCACGACGAGGTGAGCGGCCCCGTAATGCACCCGTCGCTCGTGAACGTGCGCGCTGCGTCGTGTCCGTACGTGAGCCACGCGCTCGTGCCGCAGCTCGGGACCGGAGCCGCGTCGGCGTCGGGGCTGCCCGCGTCCGTCTGCGCGTCCGCCCCGCCGTCCGTCGTTACGGAGTTGTCGCTGCACGCGAGCGCGAAGGCGAAGACCGCGACGAACGTCCTCTTCGACATGCTCGCTGGAGTATCACGGAACACGTCTCGCTAGGGCTGGATGCCGACCTCGGAGAACGGCGTCGGCACGAACCCAGGAATCGCCAGCACGGGGGAGCCCGACGGTACGTTCATGTCGCCCGCGGCCTCGTCGACGAAGACGTCCGTCGCGTTCGGCAGGTTGTCCACGATCTCTGCGAACGCCGGGACCGCATACGTGTCGCTCGCCGCCTGCCACGTGGCGTTTCCGAAACCCGCGTTGCGCGAGAAGACGCTGCCTTGCGGCAAACCCCACCCGTCGGCCTGGATCGTCGTGAGGTTGTCCGGGATGGCCGCGCACTTGGGGTAGCGCGTGAGCCAAGGATCCTGCTGGTAGTTGTTGGCCTCGAGGATG
>DATIQP010000417.1:0-11398 GCA_035470765.1 Polyangiaceae bacterium
CGACCTCGAGGCCCCCCTCGGTCGTCCGCTCCTCGCGGCGCTCCGGGACGAGCGTCACGACGTCCGGCTTCAGGCGCAGCGCGATCGAGACCATCTCATCCGTGGCCGCGCACTCCATGTTGAGCACGGCCGGCCTGCCGACGAGGGCGCGCAGCCGCCGCATGTCGTCGTCCACGATGTGGCGCCGATCCTCACGCAGGTGCGCGGTGATGCCATGTGCACCAGCCTCCAGACACACGCGCGCTGCCTCAACCGGATCGGGGTAGGCCGTCCCGCGCGCGTTGCGGACGGTTGCCACGTGATCGACGTTGACGTGCAACCTCACCATACGTGCTTGGTCTACCACGATTCGCGCCAGAGCTTCGCGCGAGCCGGGCGCAAGCCAGGCGCCATCACGGCGTCGAACTGCGTGGCTTGCAGGCGCGCGGCTCGGCGATCTCTACAAATCGGGCTGCGTCGCGGTGCGGAGCGCCCCGAGCCCATCCGGCACGGATGGTGCACATCGATTGCCCGTTGTGGGAAGGCACGGAGAAGAGCCATGCGCATTCTGCTAACCGGTAGTCGTGGGTACATCGGCAGCGTGATGGCGCCGATGATGGTCGCCGCGGGGCACGACGTGGTGGGTCTCGACACCGACCTCTACCGTCGCTCGACGTTCGGAGCGTGGAAGGAGCCGATCCGCACGATCGAGAAGGATCTGCGCTCGGTCGACGTGAGCGATGTGCGCGGGTTCGACGCTGTCGTACATCTGGCCGGGCTCTCGAACGATCCGCTCGGCAACCTGAACCCGCAACTGACGGACGAGATCAATCACCTGGCTTCGGTGAGGCTCGCCAAGATCGCGCGCGCGGCAGGTGCGCGGCGGTTCGTCTTCGCCTCGTCGTGCAGCAACTACGGGGCAGCCGGGGACGCGCCTGTCGACGAGACGTCGCCTTTGAACCCGGTGACGCCCTACGGCGTCTCCAAGGTGCGCGTCGAGCAGGACGTCTCGCGGCTCGCGACGGGCGACTTCTCGCCGACGTTCTTGCGCTGCGCGACGGCGTACGGCGTGTCGCCGCGGCTGCGCTTCGACATCGTGCTCAACGACCTCGTGGCGTTGGCATGCACGACGGGGAGGATTCTCCTCAAGAGCGACGGTACGCCGTGGCGGCCCATCGTCCACATCGAGGACATCTCTCGCGCGTTCATCGCCGCGCTCGAAGCGCCGGTCGAACGGGTGGGCAACCAGGCCTTCAACGTCGGGCGCACCGACCAGAACTTCCGAATCCGCGAGATCGCGCAGATCGTGAAGGAGACCGTGCCCGGCTGCGAGGTCGCCTTCGCCGAAGGCGCGGGCCCGGATCAGCGGAACTACCGCGCCGATTTCGGCAAGATCGCTCGCACGCTGCCGGGCTTCGTGCCGATGTGGGACGCGCGCCGGGGGGCTCGTCAGCTCTACGAGGCCTACCGCGCCATCGGCCTCGAGCTCCGGGACTTCGAGGGTCCGCGCTACCGGCGCATCGATCAGCTCAAGGCGCTCATGGCCGAAGGATACCTGAGCTCCGATCTCAGCTGGCGACGCCAGCTCGGCGGCGAGCGACAGCAGTCCGTCGGAGGCGCCGCATGAGAAGTCTGTCGCTCCCGGAGGGCCCCCTCGAGGTGCTCGCCCTCGGCGCGCACGCCGACGACATCGAGATCGGCTGCGGCGCGACGCTCCTGCGCCTCGCCGCCGAGCGCGAGCTGCACGTACACTGGGTGGTCTTCTGCTCGACGCCCGAGCGCGCCGTGGAGGCCCGCGCCTGCGCCGCGGACTTCCTTCGCGGAGCCGCGTCCTCGCGCGTGCTGGTGCGCTCGCATCGAGACGGGTTTCTCCCCTGGGCGGGCGCGTCGGTGAAGGAAGAGTTCGAGCTCTTGAAGAAGGAGACGTCGCCCGACCTCGTGCTCACGCACTACCGCGAGGATCGCCACCAGGACCACAGGACAGTCTCCGAGCTGACCTGGAACACGTTCCGCAATCATCTCATCCTCGAGTACGAGATCCCGAAGTACGACGGCGACTTCGGCTCGCCAAACGTGTTCTCGCCCGTACCGGTCGACGTGCTCAAGCAGAAGGTCGACCTGCTGCTGCGCCACTACCGCACGCAGGCGGAGAAGCAATGGTTCGGGGCGGAGCTGTTCCGGTCCGTGGCGAGGATTCGCGGAATGGAATGTGTAGGACCCGACGGGTTCGCGGAGGGGTTCTACTGCCGGAAGGTCGTGCTCTGAATCGGGGACCGAGGACTCAATGTTCGAACTCGTGAAGGAAATCAGCAGGCGGACCCCTGTGCCCATGGTTCGGGGCGATGGCGCTCGCGTGCTGCAGCTATCCATGCGCCGGATCGCCGATCTGGTCGCTTCCTGTACGATCTACGAGTTCGAGGAGATGGTGGCGACCCTGGTGCCCGCCGACCGGATCGAGCCGCAAGACCTCGCAGCGCAGGACTTCCTGCGCAAGGTCTACAAGCTCGGCAGGATGGTCACCGGCTCGCCTTCGCTCGCTCGGAAGCTGACGCCGCGAGGCCCTCGCGTCCGGCTGAGCCGCGACTACGACCTGTTCTTGCCCGTCTTCAACCACGCCCACGAGCTGTTCGCCCTGGACTTCGTGCCCGAGTGGCGCGAGCGGTGTCGATGGGCCGCGTGCTTCATCAGCGAGGTGTGGGAGGGGCAGATCCCAGAGTACCTCGTGGAGCGGCTGTCGCAGTTCGATCACGTCTACCTCGGCGTGGCCCAGCCCGTCGAAGCCATCGCGCGGATCACTGGACGCCCCTGCTCGTACCTGCCGCTCGGCGTGGACGCGCTCCTGTTCGCCCCCGAGCCGGATGCCGCTCGACCGATCGACGTGTGCGGGATCGGGCGGCGCTCGGAGGTCACGCACCGGGCGCTCCTCGAGATGGCTCGCCGGCAGCACCTCTTCTACTACTTCGACACGGCGCGCGCGCGAGGTGTCACGAACGCCGCGCGGCAGATCACCTTCTCCGTCGTCGACCCGGCCCAGCACCGGTTTCTGTACGCGACGCTGCTCAAGAACAGCCGGTACTTCATGGCCAGCCGCGCGCGGGCCAACGAGCCGGAGGTGACGGGCGGACGGCAGGAGATCTCCGCGCGCTTCTTCGAGGGAGCCGCCGCGGGGACCGTGATGATCGGCGACCCGCCGCGCAACGCGCTGTTCGGGTCGTACTTCGACTGGCCCGACGCGGTGATCGAGGTGCCCTACGACTCGCCCGACATCGCCGACGTCATCGAGTCGCTCGACGCAGATCCCGAGCGCGTCGCGCGCATCCGGAGAGACGCCGTGGTGGGGACCCTGCGCAAGAACGACTGGGCGTACCGGCTGCAGACCGTGGTCCGTGCCGCGGACATCCTGCCCACCCAGGCGATGACCGAACGAATCAAGAAGCTGCGCGCGCTCGCGGACGGGATCGCGGGACGCGCTCCGGCCGCGCCGGCGCGCGCACGAGGAGAGGCCCGGACGGCCTCGAGGGAGAGGACGCCATGACCACCAAGTGCTTGTTCTGCAGGACGCCGCTCCGCCACACGTTCGTGGACCTCGGCATGTCGCCCCTCTGCGAGAGCTACGTCTCCGGCGAGCAGCTCAACTCGATGGAGCCGTTCTACCCGCTCCACGTGTACGTCTGCGAGAGCTGTTTTCTGGTGCAGCTCGAGGAGTTCGTCAGCCCGAGCGACATCTTCACCGAGTACGCGTACTTCTCCTCGTACGCCGAGAGCTGGGTCGAGCACATGCGGCGGTACGCCGAGGCGATCACGCAGCGGCTCCAGCTCGGCGACAAGAGCCTCGTGGTCGAGGTCGCGAGCAACGACGGCTACCTGCTGCAGCACTTCGTTCGGATGAACATCCCCGTGCTGGGGATCGAGCCAGCCGCCAACGTGGCCAAGGTTGCCGCGGGCAAGGGCATCCCGACGCTGGTGCGGTTCTTCGGCGAGGCGCTCGCTCACGAGCTCACGCGCGACGGCAAGAAGGCCGATCTGATCTGCGGGGCGAACGTGCTGGCCCAGGTGCCCGACGTCAACGACTTCGTTCGCGGGCTGCGGATCCTCCTCGCGCCCGACGGCGTCGTCACCATCGAGTTCCCGCACCTGATGCGGCTCATGGCGGAGAACCAGTTCGACACGATCTACCACGAGCACTTCTCGTACTTCTCGTTCGTCGCCGCAGAGCGGATCTTCGCCGCGCACGAGCTCGTGCTGTTCGACGTGGAGGAGCTCCCCACGCACGGCGGCTCGCTGCGCGTCTACGCCCGGCACGCCGCCGACGAGAGCAAGCCGGTATCGGCGCGGGCGCGCGAGCTTCGCCAGCGCGAGATCGACGCCGGGATGTTGCGCCTCGAGACCTACCAGCACTTCGGCGAACAGGTGAAGGAGACGAAGCGCAAGCTGCTCGACTTTCTGATCTCGGCCCGGCGCGCCGGCAAGAGGGTCGTCGGCTATGGCGCCCCCGGCAAGGGAAACACGCTACTCAACTACTGCGGCGTGCGGACGGACTTCGTCGATTTCACGGTCGATCGCAGCACATACAAGCAGGGCAAGTTCCTCCCGGGCACGCACATCCCGATCTTGCCGCCGGAGGCCATCCGGGAAGCGAGGCCGGACTACGTGCTCATCCTGCCGTGGAACTTCAAGGACGAGATCATGTCGCAGATGGCCTACATCCGCGAATGGGGCGGCCGCTTCGTGGTCCCCATCCCGGAGACCCGCGTGTTGGAGTGAGGCTGCCATGAACACCTGGGACTCTGCCGAGGGTTTGAGCCGAATCGCCGGCGGATTCGACGACGAGAGGCTCGGCACGGGCATGCTGGGGACGGATGGTCGACGACGAGGTCGGCGACCGGGGGTCGATGACGAGCGACCGAAGGGAGTGAGGTCATGAAGGTCGTCCTGTTTTGTGGTGGCCTCGGCATGAGGCTCAGGGAGTACTCGGAGAGCGTCCCCAAGCCGATGGTGCCCGTCGGGTACCGACCCATTCTCTGGCACGTGATGCGCTACTACGCGCACTTCGGGCACAAGGACTTCATCCTGTGCCTGGGGTACCGGGCCGACACCATCAAGCGGTACTTCATGAACTACGAGGAGACGATCTCCAACGACTTCGTCCTCTCGGAGGGCGGGCGGAAGGTGGAGCTGCTCTCGAGCGACATCCAGGACTGGAAGATCACGTTCGTCGACACGGGGCTCTCCTCGAACATCGGCATGCGCCTGAAGGCCGTGCAGCCGCTGCTCGAGGACGAGGAGATGTTTCTCGCGAACTACAGCGACGGCGTCTCCGACCTGCACTTGCCCTCGATGATCGAGGGCTTCCAAACGAAAGGGGATGCGATCGCCTGCTTCGCCGGCGTCGCGCCCACGCAGAGCTTCCACCTCGTGAGCGCCGCCGCCGACGGCACCGTGAAGAGCATCAATCACATCAAGGACGTGGGCATGCGGATCAACGGGGGTTTCTTCGTGCTCCGCCGCGAGATCTTCGACTGGATCGAGCCGGGCGAGGAGCTCGTCGAGGGACCGTTCCGCCGACTGGCGGCTACGGGCAAGCTCCTCACCTACCCGCACGACGGCTTCTGGGCGGCGATGGACACGTTCAAGGATCGACAGCTGCTCGAGGACATGTACACGCGCGGCGAGGTGCCATGGGAGGTCTGGAAGGTTCGGACCGCGCCGAAGAATGTCATCACGTCGAGGATGCCGGCGGCTGGTCGGAACGGCGCGGACGCGAGGCCGCACTGACCTTCGAGATCGCAACCGCCTTGTCGGTGCGCTGCCTGGTCAAACTCGCAAGATGACGGCCCTCTCGAGACTGGGATGAAGGAAGGAGAACCAGGATGTACGTACGTAAGGGCGATCTAGTCGAGGTGCGCGGAGCAAGGGAGATTCTCGCGACGCTGGACGAGAATGGCGAGCTGGAGGCGCTCCCCTTCATGCCGGAGATGTTGCCCCTGCTAGGCCGCCGCTTCGTGGTGAGCGAGCGCGCGGAGAAGATCTGCGACACGATCACTTACACCGGCAGCCGCCGCATGCGCGATGCGGTCATGTTCGAGAACGCGCTCCGCTGCAACGGGTCGGACCACGATGGCTGCCAGCTCTCGTGCCGCTTCTTCTGGAAGGAGAGGTGGATCCGCCGCGTCACGCCCGACGAACCGCCCGCTCCTTCGTCGACCGATTCGGAGATCGGCGCCCTGGCGGAGCGCATCGGCAACGTTCGCCGCACGGTGACGGTCAACGACAAGGAGGAGGTGCGCTACCGCTGCCAGGCCACGGAGGTCGTCCGGGCGACCACGCACGTCGGCACCTTCGATCCGCGCGCCTACGTGAGGGAGCTCAGCTGCGGCAACGTCTCGCTGGGGCGCTTCCTTCGCGTCACCGCCACGGCGGCTGTGCAGGAGCCCCGCCGCAAGCTGAAGCTCTTGAGCGAGGTCCCCATGCAGGGACCGGGAACGAAGTTCGCGGAGGAGCCGCTCGACCTGCAGCCGGGGGACTGGGTCCAGATCCGGTCTCGAGAGGAGATCGCCGCCACCCTCGATCACCGCGGGAAGGCGCGCGGGCTGTGGTTCGACTACGAGATGCTGCCGTACCTGGGCGGCACCTACCGCGTGAGGGCGCGCGTCACGCGCTTCATCGAGGAGCTCCCGCCCAACACCGGCAAGATGATCGAGTTCAAGAGGCCGATGGTCACCCTGGAGGGCGTGCACTGTTCCGGCGATCACAGCATGCGCCGGTGGTTCTGCCCGCGGCACTACTACCCGTTCTGGCGCGATGCCTGGCTGCGCCGGGTCGAGGCGCCGGCGGAGGCGGAAACCTCGAATGCCGCGTCATCCACTTTGATCGATCTGTTCCCACCGGAGCGCCTCTCGGGCGAGCATGTCCGAGGTGAGCCGGATCCCGGCCGCAGCGAGGACTCGGTGCAGCTCGACATACCTGGGCACTGAAGATGGGACAGGACGGCTCACAGTCCTCGTTCACACGGGGTCCGCGCGTTGCGGCTTCGCCAAGCGGCACGCTACGCTCTCGCCGGTTGCACGTTGACGCTGCCTCCGAGATTCGGCGGGTCGCGCAGGGGGTCGACCCTCCCGGTCTCGGGGCGGAGATGCTCGCCCTGGTGCAGGAGCTCTTTCCCCTCTACCGGAGCATCACGGGAGAGGGGCTGCGGGAAACGCTGCGGAGGGTGTCTAGGCTCGTGCCCCTTCGGCTTCACGAGGTACCCAGCGAAACTCCCGTACTCGACTGGACCGTGCCCAAGGAGTGGACCTTCCGCGGGGCCAGGTTGACCGGGCCCGACGGCGAGGTGATCGCCGACGCGCAGCGATCCAACCTCGAGCTGGTGAGCTACAGCTCGCCCTTCTCGGGTCGCGTGTCGCTCGAGGAGCTGCAACCCCATCTCTTCTCGCTCCCCGAGCAACCCGACCTCGTCCCCTACCGAACGAGCTTCTACAGGGAGTCGTGGGGCTTCTGCCTTCCCCACGCGAGGCGGGAGGCCCTGCGCCCCGGTACGTACGAGGTCCATATCGACACGACGCTGTCCGCCGGCTCGCTGACCTACGGCGAGCTCGTCCTGCCCGGCGCAAGCAGTGACGAGGTGCTGATCTCCACGCATTGCTGCCATCCCTCGCTGGCCAACGACAACCTCTCGGGAATCGCGCTGACGGCGACGCTGGGCCGCCTGCTCCGCGGGCTCCCCCTACGCTACACTTACCGGTTGCTCTTCGTGCCGGGCACGATAGGGGCCATCACCTGGCTCGCCACCAACCGCGAGAAGACCTCCCGGATCTGTCATGGGCTCGTCGTGGCGGGCGTCGGGAACCCCGGCCCACTTCACTACAAGCGCAGCCGGCGCGGCAACGCGCTCGTCGATCGGGCCGCGGTCCACGTGCTCGCGCACAGCGGCGCCCCACACGTGGTGCGGGACTTCATCCCCTACGGCTACGACGAGCGCCAGTACTGCTCGCCGGGGTTCGACCTGCCGGTGGGATCGCTGACGCGCACGCCCTTCGGAGAATACCCGGAGTACCACACGTCCGCCGACGACCCCTCGTTCGTCCGCCCCGAGCTTCTCGCGGACTCCCTTCGCCGCTACCTCGAGATCCTCGAGGTCCTCGAGGGCGATCGCGTCCTGCGCAACACTTCGCCGTACGGCGAGCCCCAGCTCGGCAAGCGCGGCCTGCTCGGAGGCATCGGCGGCGTCGGGAGCCTCGGCGCCTCCCAGATGGCGTTGCTCTGGGTGCTGAACCTCTGCGACGGGCGGTCCTCGCTCCTCGACGTCGCCGAGCGCTCGGGCCACCCTTTCTCGGAGATCCGCGCCGCGGCGGAGGCCCTCGAAGGGGCGGGGCTACTCCTCCCGGCGTGACGGGCGGGCATCCCCGCAGCCCAGGGCCACTTCGAGGACATGGATCTAGTCGTCGCTACCGCCGGCGTTCTCCGCGATGTCGTCGTCCGTCTTCGGGGTCGGCAAGAGCTCCCCGTTCGGCCCGTCCTTGCGCACGATGAACACCTTGCGCGTCGTCGTGTCGGGCGTCTCGCGTGCCCAGACGACGACGGCGTTGGTGCCCGGGCGCAGCGGCAGGTCCGTCTCGAAGTCCATCTTGCGGGGGTCCGCGCCGTTGCGGTTCGAGCGGTAGAACACCTTGCGCGCGCCCACGAAGGTGTAGGCGTCGAGCAGGCGGTCGCCGTCGCTGGCGGTGGCCTTCAGGTGGACGTGGTTCTCGCGCGTCGCGAGATCGAGCGGGGCGATCTCGAGCGCCGGCGGCGCGTGGAGCATGACGTCCTGGAACGCGACGGTCGCGGGAGCGCCACCCCCGGCGACCATGTCGCTCGCCTTCACGAAGGCGAAGCGCGTCGGCGAGAGGCTGACCTTGAGGTATTGCCCCGCGTCGCCCGTCACGTTGACCGCCGCGCCGGGCACGAGCTTGCCGAACGCGCGCACGCTCGCGTCGGGTGACGCGAAGAGCTGAGCTCCCTGCGGGCCGGCCTTCATGCCCTGCGTCTTGGCGGTGATGGCCGCGGGCGACGCGATCGGGATGTGGACCTTCTCGGCCACGGACTCGCGAAGGTCCTGGTCGACGATGGAGAGCTCCAGCTTCGCCTCCGGGTCGGTCAGCTCGGGCTGGACGTCGAACGTGAAGGCGACCTTGCGCTCGTCGCCGGGGTTCATGTTCGAGACGTCGTTGAAGCGACCGTCGCGGAGCAGCAAGCCCGAGCCCGAGAGGTTGCGCAGGTTGGCCTGCGCGTCGAAGGAGCGGCCCTTCCCGGTGTTGCGCACCGTGAGGTACATCGTCATCTCCTCGCCCTTCTGCAGGCGCCCGTCGCCGTTGCCTTTGCGGTTGTCGATGATCTCGTACGAGTACGAGAACGTGGGCCGCTCGAGCGCCTTGGTGGTGACTCGGATGTCCGGCTCCGGGAAGCTGAGCGTCGAGCGGGCCTCCTCGAAGTGGAGCTTGATGCCGTCGGCGCGCGTGAGCGCATCGCGCGGGATCTTGCAGACGCGCGGCGCGTCCTTGGGAAGCGGAGCGGTCGAGCCGACCTTGTGGCCTTCGACGTCGCACCAACCGAGCGGAGTCGTGGCGGTCTTGCTCTTGCCCGGATCGAGCTTGCCGATGACGAGCTCCTTGTTCTCGAACATCCCGTTGTCGCTCTTGGTCGTCGCGAACAGGCGATAGAGCGGGACGGTGCCTTTGTTGGTGACCGTCACCTTGAGGTTCATCGGATCGCCGGCGTTCACCTCGTTGCTCGGCCGATCCGTCTCGAGCTTCACCTCGAGCGGGGGCGCCGTCTGCGGCGCGTCGCCCGCTGCACTGGAGCTGGGGGCGTCGGACCAGTCGACACCCATCTTTTGCAGGTCGGCCGCGACCTTCGTGAGCTCGGCGGCGCGCGCCTCCCCGATGAGCGGCTTGGCGGCGCGGACCTGGTCGGGCCGGGGACCTTGGGGGACGCGCGTGACGAGGTCGCGCGCGAACTTGATGGGGAAGTCCATCGTGAAGTTGTCGTCCGGGTCGCCGCCGCGCTCGCGCAGCTCCTGGCGGTCCTTCTGCGAGAGGTAGTAGCGGAGCGTCTCGGTCGGGTGCTGGCCCTCGTGGGCGCGCGCGTTCGAGAGGCTACGCGACAGATCGCGCTCCTTGAGGGTGCCGCCGTCGACGGCGAGGTCCATCTCCAGCGTATCGACCGTCATCGGATCGAGCTCGATGTCGGGCGTGACGCCGGTGCCCTGGATGGAGATGTCGCCCGGCTCGGTGAGGTACTGGGCGATGGTGAGCTTGAGGGCGGCCTTGTCGGGTAGATCGTTGAAGACGAGCTGGACGCTACCCTTGCCGAAGGTCGTCTCGCCGATGAGCACGGCGCGATCGTGGTTCTTCATGGCGCCGCTGACGATCTCGCTGGCGCTGGCCGAGCTGCCGTTGACGAGGAGGGCGATCGGGTAGTTCGGCTCGGTGCCGTCGGCGTGGGCGGACTTCTCGTCGCGGCCCTCGCTGTTGCCCACCGTGGCGACGATGGGGCCGGTCGTGAGGAACTTGTCGGCAATCTTCACGGCCTGATCGAGCAGGCCGCCCGGGTTGCCGCGCAGGTCGAGAACGAGGCCCTTCAGCTGGCCGTTCTGCTTCATCTCCTCGAGGGCCTTGTCGAGATCGCTCGAGGTGTTCTGCTGGAACTGCTTGATGCGGACGTAACCGACGTTGCCGTCGAGGAGCTTGTGCTCGACGCTGGCGACGTGGATGGTCTCGCGCGTGAGCTCGAACGGCCGTGTGCCTGACCAACCCTCCGGGCCGTCGCGGTGCACCCAGATGGTGACCTTGGAGCCGGGCGTGCCGCGCAGGTGGTTGACGGCCTCGTTGAGGCCCATGTTCAGCGTCGACTCGGCGTCGATCTTGAGGATGCGGTCGTAGCGCTTGAGGCCGGCGCGCGAGGCCGGCGTGCCCGGCATGGGGTTGATCACGGTGAGCTGCTGGTCGCGCAGGGAGATGACGATGCCGAGGCCGCCGAACTGGCCGCTCGTCGACAGGTTCATGTCCTTGTAGGCCTCGGGCGAGAGCAGGACGCTGTGCGGGTCGAGCGTGTGGAGCATGCCGTTGCACGCCGCGTACTCGACCTCGCGGAGATCGACCTCGGTGCCGCGCAGGCCGTCCTGCAAGAAGGCGAAGATCTCGCGCAGGCGCGCCGAGACGTCCCAGGGGCCCTGGACGTTGTCGACGCGGAACTCCTTCTCCTGCGTGTCGACCCGGACCTTGACGGTCGCCGCGCCCTCCTCGTGGAGGACGATGATCTGAGCGACGTCGCGCTGGACGGCGTTGAGCGACGAGAGGAGCATCTCCTTCGGCTTGACGCGCTTGGGGTCGACGTACTTCTCCCGGATGATCCGCAGGACCTCGTTGACGACCTTGAGCTG
>DATIQP010000418.1:0-6655 GCA_035470765.1 Polyangiaceae bacterium
CCGCCGCCGCAGGTCTGCGGCGCGACGCACGGACCGCAGTTGAGCAGGTTGCCGCAGCCGTCGCCGGCCGGCCCGCATTGGACGTTCTGCTGCGCGCACGTGAGCGGCGTGCAGCTCGGCGAGGGCGGAGGCGGCACGCACGACGCCAGGTCCCAGATCATGTACTCGAGCGCCTTCTCCTGGGGCGTCATGGGGCCGGCCGTGCACTCGGCGGGGAAGGTGAGGCCCGCGCTCCCGGCGTTGGCGACGTGGAAGTCGCTGAAGATCACGCGGCCGCACGTCGACGGCTGCTGCCACGGCGTGTCGAACGTGTAGTGGAGCGGGAACTGAGGATTGGCCGGCCCGGGCTTCGCGGTGCCCGCGTTGGCGTACATCCACTCGATCGCGGGCGACGCGACGCTGCTGAAGTCGTAGCGCGGGGAGGTGATGGTCATCTCCGGCGGCGAGACGTTGATGAGCCCGCCGACGAGCTGCATCCACTGGGCGAACGTCTGGCCCTTGGAGAACGACGTGATGATCGTGGACGTCACCGTCGAGTAGCCGGCCGTGTTGACCGCCCAGACTGCCGTCGACGAAAACGGCGGGTTCTGGAAGAGCCACGTGTAGCTGTAGTGCGTCGCGAAGACCCGCCCGCCGTTGTTGGCGTATGTCACGAGGTTGGAGAGCTCGGCGGCCGGCTTGAGCACCTCCGAACCCCAGCAGGGGAGGAAGGTCTGATCGTACGCGTCGAGCACCGTGGCGCTGCCCATGAGCGACGTCTCGGGCGGATCGTTGGCGCCCACGATGGCCCCGTTGCCGTTGTACATCTCGATGCGGCCGCCGCCGCCGGGGAGGGTGAACTCGGCTTGGGCGACGCCCATCTTCAGGAGCACGCACTCGATGGCGTCGAGGTTGCCCGTGGAGATCGCAGTGAACGGAATGTCGCCCTCGGACTTGTTGCGCGGCATGTGGATGTCGCCGAGTGCCTGCGTGGTGCAGGCGCTGACGTTGAACGTGAGCTGGCGCCGCCAGCGACCGAGCTGGATGACGACGGGGATGTTGCTGCCCACGGGGACGTTGCTGAGCGAGAACGTGCCGTCCACCGCCGTGTTCGTCATCACCAGCGGAGAGCCCGAGACGTCTGCGCCGCACTGGTTGCACTGCACGCCCTTGGTGAAGGCCTGCACCGTGCCGTTCGGGACGTAGACCAGGACGTTGGGCACCGGGTCGGGGGTGCCGTAGGTGGAGAGCGTGCCGGCGACGATCCTGCCGGTGAGGGTGGTGGAGCCGCCGCCGTCGCACTTGACCTGCTGGTTGCACAGGTTGATGCACGACGAGCCGCACACGCTCGCCTTCCCACCGCCCCCGCACGTCTGCGGCGTCGTGCAGGTGCCGCACGAGAGCAAGCCTCCGCATCCGTCGCCCGCAGGCCCGCAGTCGTAGCCGAGCTTCTGGCACGTCGTTGGGGTGCACACCGCGCCGTCCGACGAGGTGCCGCACTTGCTGAACCCGCCGCCGCCGCAGTACGCGGGCGCGTTGCACTGCCCGCAGTTGACTGTGCCTCCGCAGCCGTCCGGATTGATTCCGCAGTCGTAGCCGAGCTCGGTGCACGTGCGGGGTGTGCACCCTCCGTCCGGGAAGGTGGGTCCGGTGTCGTTCGGGCTTCCGTCGTTGCTCACGGTGCCGTCCGGTCCGCCGCCACCGCCGTCGGTGGTCGTTCCATTGTCTCCCCCGCAGGAGACGGCAATGAGCGCCAGCACCGCCGAGAACCACAAGCCTGCCAACAGCCTCTTCATGTCGTCCCTCGTTCCACACGGTAGCGCTACTGCGACGCGGGGGGAATGCAGGCGGGCTGCTTTTTTCCGTTCCCGAGGGCGGGCGTCACGCACCGCAGGCGGCGGGACCACACTGCACGTCACCCCACGAGACGTTCGTCGGAGGGGTCGGAGTCCAGCAGCTGGCCGGGATCGTGTCGGAGCAGTACGGCGCTTCGACCGGCGGATACGACACGCAGTACTGGCCTGGTGGCATCGCCGGGCCGGCCGGGCAGCTGCTCTCGAGCGTCGAGCCGGACGGACACGTGCCGCCGTCCGGAAGCGTGGTGCACGTGGGGCACTGCACGGTCGTCGGATGGATGCAGTACGCCGAGCACGGCGAGCCGTTGCACGGAAACGTCGGCGCGTCGCTCGCGGCGTCACTGCCCGAATCTCCGTTGCCCGAGTCTCCGCCTCCGTCCGTCACGCCACCACACGCGACCGCGCTCATGACCAGAATGGCAATCCAACGCATGCCTGAACCAGAGCAACCCGTGTGCCGTGCCGGGCCCGCGCCAAATCGCGGAGTTTTCGAGCTCCCAGGCTGCCACTTTGTGCCGTGCGAGGGCCGCCCGCTCAGGCGTCGAGGGGGATGGCTCGACTCCAGCGCTGGCTCCTCGGAGCCTCTCCGTCGAGGCGGCGGAGCAGTCGTGCGGGCACTCCACCGACGAGCGTGTTCGGCGCCACGTCGCGGCTGACGACCGCGCCGGTGGCCACGATCGCGCCACGGCCGATCGTGATGCCGGGGAGGACCGTCACGCACGACCCCAGCCAGCTGCCATCGCCGATCGAGATGGGCGCTGCCACGACGCGCCCGCACCGGTCCTCCGGAGGGCCGATCTCGTGCTCGACCGTCAGCAGGACGACGTGGTGACCGAGCTGGACGTGGCTGCCGATGCGGACTTCTGCCCCGATGTCGACGTGCAAGGGGCCCGAGATGAACGTGGACTCGCCGATCGAGAAGAGCGCGCGCATGTCGCCGGGACCGGTGACGTCGAGCGGCCCCATGACGATGGATTTTTCGCCGATCCGGACGCCGGCCGCGCGAAGCAGGAGCGTGCGCGTCCGGTTGAAGCAGAAGTGAGGCAGGATGCGCGAGAAGGTGCGCGCCGCGATGGTGTGGCCGTCGATGTGGAGCTCCTCCGCTGTGACGGATGCCGCCCGCGCGGCCAGCTGCCTCAGTCTCGAGAAGCCCGAGCTTGCGACTGCGGTGGTGCTCACTTTCATCGCCATTCCCGAACGCAGGTCGAGCAAGACCCAGGCCACGCGCCGCAGCGGAAGCGCCGAGCCATGGCGGCGGGCGTCCGGTCCCGCCGGTACCAAGACGATGTTTGCGCTGGTTTCTCCGAGGATCGACCCGATCGAGGCCGAGCCTCAACCCTCGTGGCGCAGCTGATGAATCCTCTGCGATCAAGCTGGAGCCAGCAGCTTCCCGCTCATCTTTGGCGCCATCGTCCTCAGCTTTGGAGCGGCAACGGTCTTCACGCACTCGCGACTGCTCGCCATCGATCGCTCCTCGCTCGAGATCGCCGGGGATGCGTCGCTGAGCATCGCGCGTCTCGCCGCGGCCCGTAGCGAGATGCGACAGCTCCAGGTGCGCCTCCGCGTGCGCCCTGGTCACGCTGCTCGGCGCCTTCGCTCTTCGCCGCGCGATACGATCCCACCTGGAGCTCGCCGACGCCACCAGCGCCTGCCCGCGGAGCGCGCGATCGCGTGTCGGTCGCCGTGGAGCACGCTGGGGTGGCCTGAGGCTGCTCACCTCCCCTCGGCTCGCACACTGGTATGGTACGCAGTCGATGACCCCCGCGAGCCAGCGCGCCCTCGACGGGCTGCGCGATCCGTCCACGCTGAAGTGGTACGTGATCCCGCTGCTCGCGATCGTGTTCTACGTCTACGCCCGTGAGATCAAGGCGGCGCGCCAGACCGGCAATTGGGATGCGGTGCTCGCGGGCCTGACGCTGTTCGGCATGGACTTCGTCAACGAGACCGCCAACGGCTGGATCCTGTGCCTCACCAAGCGGTCGGCGCTCTGGACCGCGCCCGGCGAGACCGCGCTGCGCACGATGGTCGGCTGGAACATCGAGATCATGTTCATGTTCGCCCTGGCCGGTCTGGTCTTCTACCACTCCTGGTCCGACGACCCGCGCGCGCGCCTCCTCGGCCTGCCGGACCGGTGGTTCTGGGCGATCGCGTACTCCGCGTTCTGCGTGCTCGTGGAGCTCGTGCTCAACAAGGGCGGCTTGCTCGTCTGGGAGTATCCGTTCTGGAACGGAACCGTCGCCGGCGTGTGGCTGATCTTCCTGTTCGGCTACTTCCACTTCTACGTCGCCGTGATCCTCGTCCTCATGCTCCGATCGATGAGGCGCAGGCTCGTCGCGGTCGGCGGGATCTACGGGGTCGCGGTCCTCGGCAACGTCGTCGGCATGGGCCTTCTCGGCTGGAGGTATTGACATGAGCAGCCAGCGTCGTGGACGGACGAAAGCGCCGAAGCGCGCCAGCAAGAAGGAGCGGCAGGTCCACCCCGAGACGAGCTCCATCTCGGAGGGCTTTGACCCGTCGCTGTCGGTGATGGCCGTCCGGCCTCCGATCTACCCGGTGTCGACCTACGCCTTTCCGACCGCGGAGGTCGCGGCGCACTGGTTCGAGGTGGTCCTCGGCAAGACCCCCGCGCGCAAGGGCGAGACCGTCGGGCTCATCTACGCGCGGCTGAACAACCCGAACGCCGAGATGTACGAGGACGCGCTGAGATCGATCGATCGGGGCGCGCGCGCGGCGATCTCCTTCACGAGCGGGATGTCCGCGATCACCACGACGCTGCTCACGCTGGCGCGCCCCGGCACCTCGGTCCTCTACCAGAGGCCCGTCTACGGCGGCACCGACCACGTGCTCCATCACCTGCTCGGAGACTGGAAGGTCCAGCCGGTGCCCGTGCGCGAGGGCGACTGGGGGCGTGCCCTGAAGGAGCACGCGAAGGACATGGCCGTCGTCTACCTCGAGACGCCCGCGAACCCGACGCTCCGGATGATCGACATCGCCGCGATCTCGGCGGCCGTGCGCCGCGCCGCGCCTGACCGGCGCGTGCCGATCGTCGTGGACAACACGTTCCTCGGGCCGGTGTTCCAGTCGCCGCTCCTGCACGGCGCGGACGTCGCGGTCTACTCCGCCACGAAGTTCCTCGGCGGCCACTCGGACCTCGTCGCGGGGGCGCTCACCAGCAACGACGAAGAGCTCGCGGACCGCATCCGCGCTACCCGCGCGTTCCTCGGGACGATCTGCGAGCCGTTCACCGCGTGGATGCTCCAGCGGAGCATGGCCACGCTCCACCTCCGGATGATCAAGCAGTCGAAGAACGCGTCGAGGCTCGTCGAGGGGCTCAAGATGCACCGCGCGGTCAAGCACGTCCACTACCCGACGCTCTTCGTCGGCCAGCAGGCTCGGATCTTCCAGCGGCAGTGCACCGCACCCGGGTCGATGATCGCGATCGAGCTCGAGGGCGGCCGCCCGGCGGCGTTCCGGTTCCTCGACGCGCTGCGCGTCGTGCGGCTCGCGGTGTCGCTCGGCGGCGTCGAGTCGCTCGCGTGTCACCCGCGCTCGACCACGGCCTCCGAGATGTCCGAGGAGGACCTGGTCGCGGGGGGAGTGACCGAGGGGCTCGTGCGCCTGTCGATCGGCGTCGAGTACTGGCGAGATCTCGCCGCGGACCTGAGCCAGGCTCTGGATGCCGCGCGGAAGTAAGCGTGTACAATGAGCGAATGCGTGCTCGAGCACCATGGATCGTGTCGGGGCTCGCGCTCGCCGGGGCGGCGGCCTGCACGTTCGACGGGCTTGAAGGCTACACCTCCGGGGCGGACGCGTCCGTAGTCGAGGGTGGCCCCGAGGCTTCCGCCGACGCGCCGGCGGATCAGGCGACGCCGCTCGATGCCCCGCTCGACACGACGCCGGCTCCTTGCAACCTCGCGGCTCCGTTCGGCCCCGCGACGAAGGTCTCCTCGATCGACACGACGCGCATCGAAGGGCAGGCGGAGCTCAGCCCCGACCAGCTGACCGTCTACTTCGAGTCGGATCGGCTCAACACGGGCTTGAACGTCTTCACGGCCGCGCGCCCCGACAGCACCGCCCCCTTCGGCTCGGCCTCGCCGCTCGCCTCGCTCAACTTCACGGGGGCCGACACGTGGAACGTCACGCTGACGGGGGACGGGCTCACCGCCTACCTCGTGACCGACCAGGGCGGCGCGGATCACATGTACACGGCGACCCGCGCGAGCTCGCTCGCGTCGTTCGGGACCCCGTCGATGATGCCGTCCCCGATCTCCACCGGCGAGCAGCCCTACGTGCGCCCCGACGGGAAGGTGCTCTACTACTCCGACGGGACGAGCAACGCGAAGGTCCAGATCGCCCGCGCCACCCTCGGTTCCTCGCCGACCGTCACGGCCGTCACCCTCGCGGTGCCCGGCAGCCACGACGTCGGCATCCCCGTGGTCGACCCCACGGACACGATCCTCTACTTCGCCGTCTTCGACAGCACCAACATCGACAGCTACGACATCTGGATGGCGACCCGCGCGGCCGTGGCCGACCCGTGGTCGACGCCTGTCCCGGTCACGGAGCTGAACACTCCGTCGTTCGAGGCGCCCTCGTGGATCAGCTCCGACGGGTGCACGCTGTACTTCACCCACGGGCCGGCCGCCGACGCCAGCGTCGACTGGGACGTCTACTCCGCCCGCCGCCCATGAGCCACGTCGACCCGATCCTCGGCCCGCTCACGGACGACGCGCTGACGCGGGATTTTCGCGTCTACCAGCGCGCGAAGGGCCACCGCTTCTCCTCCGACGACCTCGCCACGGCGTACCTCGCGTGGCGAG
>DATIQP010000419.1:0-9465 GCA_035470765.1 Polyangiaceae bacterium
AGCTCCCACGGGACGCCGCTGATCCGCGCGGGTCCGAGCGGCGCCGCGTACGTCGCGCCGGAGACCTCGATCGCCACGGCTCCATCCAGGGACGTGCTCGGCGCGACGCGAAGCCGCACCTCCTTGCCGAGCGTGAGCTCGAGCCCCTCGCCGACCGGGATGGCGCCGACGAGGTTCATGCCGCGGAGCTGCGTGCCGTTGCGGCTGCCGAGATCGCGCACCACGACCACGCCACCCTCGCGGACCACGCGGACGTGCTGCCGGCTCACGGCCTGCGACGGAATTCGGATCGTCCCCTCGGTGCGGCCGATGACGACCTCGTCGCCGAGCGCGATGGGCATGGCCTTGCCGCGGATCCACACCTGCGCGATGGGGCCGAGCGCGCGGCGCGCGCGAATGCCCGCCACGCGCTCGCGCAGCGTCGCGTCCTCCGCGTGCGCCGCGAGCCATCGCTCGGCCTTGTCGACGGCCTCGCGGCGACGGCCGGTCGAGACGAGCAACTCGAAATCGGCGTGCAGCTCGTTGCGCTGGCGCTCGGCGCGCTCCTTCTGCTGCTGCTCGGTCAACAGAAACTCGAGCGACTCCACGTCGCCCGCCTGCGTGAGCGCCTTCGCCTCGCCTTCGGTGTCGCCGGCCAGGCGAAACGCCGAGGCGGCGTGAGCCGCGTCGCCCAGCGCGAGCAGCTCCTTGCCGGCCTCACGCAGCTCCCTACGGGCGGCCTCCGAGTGGGCCGCGGCCCCGAACTGATCGACCAGGAGCGCGGCCCGCTTTCGCCGGGCCTCGCCGCGCACGGCGTGGCCCTCCGGGGCGGTCGCCACGGCCTGCGTGTAGTGGCGCATGCGAAGCCGCGCGTCCGTCTCGGCGTCGCCTCGGAGGATCATCACGCGTGCGGCTTCCTCCGGAGCACCCGCGAGCCCGTAGAGCTCGACGGCCTTCTCGAGATCGCCGCGCAGCTCCGCGCGCTTCGCCGAGCGCACGTCGCGACGCGATCCCAGCCCTCCGAAGAAGCGATCGAAAACGCCCACGTTCGATTCTTAGCCCCGAGAGCGTCGTTGTTCTACACCCCGATGAGCGTACAGTGGTCGTGGAGGAGGTCATGATGAGGTCTGTCGCGCGGCTTTGCGCAACCGGATCCATCCTCGCGGGGGTCTTGCTCTTGCAGGGGTGTGGAGGGAGAACCGATCTGGGAGGCGAGGGGCTGACCGACGCGGGCGGGGCGGACACCGGCCTCGACGTCGACGCGGGGCCTCCCAAGCTCGCCACGTCGAACAAGCTCGACTTGCTCTTCGCGATCGACAACTCGTCGTCGATGGGCGACAAGCAGCAGCTGCTGCTCCAGGCGATCCCCACGTTCATGAGCCGCCTGTCGAACCCGTGGTGCGTGCCGCAGAGCGACCCGCTCGGCGTCGCCGTCCCGCCGCAGAACGGGCAGTGCGCGAGCGGCTACAAGCTCGAGTTCTCTCCCATCCAGGACATCCACGTTGGCATCGTCACCTCGTCCCTCGGCGGCGGCGGCTCACCGGACCTCTGCGTCCCGGTGAACGCCCAGGATCCCACGCACCAGAACGACAAGGGCCACCTCATCAACCGAACGCGGCCCACCTCGCCGAACGGGCCCGAAGGCGCGGTCGCGGCGGCGGCCCCGGTCGACGGGTTCGGGGGCAACTTCCTGGCGTGGGCGCCCGGCGCGACGGACAAACCGAACGTCACGCTCGAACCGAGCGAGACGCAGCTCGTCGCCGACTTCTCGTCGCTGGTGGGCGGGGTGCAGGAGCACGGCTGCGGCCTCGAGGCGCAACTCGAGAGCTGGTACCGCTTCCTCGTTCAGCCGGATCCTTACGAAACCCTCGTCAGCAACAACGGCTCCCCGCCCCAGTTCGCGCCTTCGGGCGTCGACACAACGGTCCTCAAGCAGCGCCACGATTTCTTGCGGCCGGATTCGCTCGTGGTCATCGTCCAGATCACGGACGAAGAAGACTCGTGGAGCGATCCGTCATGGCTCGGCGGCTACGGCTGGACGGTGCGCACCAACAACTTCCCGGGCGGCCCGGGCCTGGGCGTGGGGCCGCGAGGGACCACCGAGTGCGAGCAGGCGGTGGACCCGAACAACCCGACCACCACGGGCCCGAACAACCCCGATTGCGCCTCGTGCGCCTTCGCCGGCAGCAACAAGCCCGTCTCGGGGTCGCCGATCGGCTCCGACCCGAACTGCACGAGCTGCGTCGGGGGCGGGAGCTGTCCGCAGAAGGGCTGGTACCGGTCGACCGAGGACGGCACCAACGTCCGGTACACGAGCGACATGCGGCGCCGCTACGGGCTCGACCCGCAGTGGAACGTCCAGCGATACGTCGACGGGCTCTCGTCGCGCACCGTCCCGGACCGCGACCACGAGGTGCACGACGCCACGCAGTACGCCAGCACGCAGAAGACCTGCCAGAGTCCGCTCTTCGCCGCGTCGCTGCCCAACGGGAGCGACACCAGCGCATCGACATTGTGCAACCTGCCCGACGGGCCGCGCGGCACGCAGCTCGTCTACTATCTCATCATCGGCGGCGTCCCCTGGCAGCTGCTCGCGCAAGATCCGCTCAACACCTCCTTACCGCTCAAGCGGACGCTCGACTCGAGCGACTGGCGCAAGCTCATCGGCAAGGATCCGGGGACCTACCAGTACGACGGCATCGATCCGCACATGATCGAGTCGATCACGCCGCGGCCGAGCTTGCCGCCGCCGACCGCGAGCGACACGGCGGATCCCGAGAGCGGCCGCGAGTGGAACACCCTGCACTCGAACGCGGGGATCGACTTGCAGTACGCGTGCGTCTTCGATCTGGTCCAGCCCAAGGACTGCCTCGATCCCGCCAACGCCAGCGCCTGCGACTGCACGGGCCCCGCCACCGCCGCCGACGGCCCGCCGCTCTGCGACCCCAACAATCGCAACGTGCAGATCCGCGGCAAGGCCTATCCCACGATCCGGGAGCTGCGGGTTGCCGAAGGCGTGAAGAACCAGGGCGTCGTGGCGAGCATCTGCCCCCGTATCGACCCGTCGAGCTACTTCGAGGTCCTCTTTACGAGGGTCGCCTCGTCCGTTAGGCCCTGACACGGGCACTTGACCGATGCGCCAGGGCACATGAGCATGTGCGTTGGGGTTTCTTGTCGCGAGGGACGAAATGTCGAACAACCGACTCGGTGAGTTGCTCGTAAGGGAAAAGCTGATCAGCCTGCAGCAGCTCAGACAAGCGCAGGACGAGCAGTCGCGCTCGGGCCACGCGCTCGGGTACACGCTGCAGAAGCTCGGCTTCCTCTCCGACACGGAGATCACGAATTTTCTGTCGCAGCAGTACCGCGTCCCGACGATCAACCTCGAGGAGTACGAGATCGACGCGGACATCCTGAAGCTCGTCGCGCGCGAGCAGTGCGAGAAGCACAAGGTGCTGCCGGTCTCGCGGGCGGGCAGCTCCCTCGTCGTCGCGATGGCCGACCCGACCAACCTCACCGCCATCGACGATCTGAAGTACCTGACGCGCTACAACGTCGAGCCGGTCATCGCCAGCGAGGCGTCGATCCTCGCCGCGATCGAGCGCTACTACAACGTCGGCCCCTCGTACGAGGAGGTCATGGCCGGCTTCGACGAGGCCGAGATCGAGGTCAAGGGCGACGACGAAGAGCTCAACTTGATGGAGCTCGAGAAGCAGAGCGAGGACGCGCCCGTCGTGAAGCTCGTGAACATGGTGCTGCTCAACGCCATCAAGAAGGGCGCGAGCGACATCCACGTCGAGCCGTACGAGAAGAAGCTCCGCGTGCGCTACCGCGTCGACGGCGTGCTCCTCGAAGAGATGACGCCTCCGATGAAGCTGAAGAACGCCATCGCGAGCCGCCTCAAGATCATGAGCTCGCTCGACATCGCCGAGCGGCGCCTGCCGCAGGACGGGCGCATCAAGCTCAAGCTCGGCAAGGGCCGCGAGATGGACTTCCGCGTGAGCGTATTGCCGACGCTCTGGGGCGAGAAGATCGTCTTGCGTCTGCTCGACAAGAGCAACCTGCAGCTCGACATGACCAAGCTCGGCTTCGACGTCGGCCCGCTCGACGACTTCAAGTGGGCCATCAACCAGCCGTGGGGCATGGTGCTCGTCACGGGGCCGACCGGGTCGGGCAAGACGACGACGCTGTACTCCGCGCTCAGCGAGCTGAACAAGATCGCGCACAACATCAGCACGGCGGAGGACCCCGTCGAGTACAACCTGCACGGCATCAACCAGGTGCAGATGCACGACGAGATCGGCCTGAACTTCGCGATGGCGCTGCGGTCGTTTCTCCGGCAGGACCCGGACATCATCATGGTCGGCGAGGTCCGCGACTTCGAGACGGCGGAGATCGCCGTCAAGGCGGCGCTCACGGGCCACCTCGTGCTCTCGACGCTCCACACCAACGACGCGCCCGCGACGATCTTCCGCCTGCTCAACATGGGCGTCGAGCCGTTCTTGATCACGGCGAGCGTCAACCTGGTGCTCGCCCAGCGCCTCGCGCGCAAGATCTGTGTGGACTGCAAGCAGCCGCACGAGATCGACGCGAAGGCGCTGAAGGAGTGCGGCTTCACCGACGAGCAGATTTCGAAGGCGAAGCTGATGAAGGGCGCGGGCTGCCGCACCTGCAACAACACGGGCTACAAGGGCCGCGTGGCCCTCTACGAGGTCATGCGCTTCTCCGACTCGCTCAAGGAGATGGTGCTCGGCGGCTCGTCGGCGGCGGAGCTCAAGATGGCGGCCATCAAGGGCGGTATGCTCACGCTGCGCATGAGCGGCATCACCAAGGTGCTCGACGGCGTCACGACGATCGAGGAGATCCTCCGCGTCACGATGGCCGATTAGCGGAGTGATCCAGCCAGGCCCGCCACTTGCGGTGGGCGACCAGGACGAGCTCGACGAGGTCGCGCGTGGGCGTGAGCTCGTCGAAGTAGAGCGGATCGAAGTACAGCGGCACGACCGCGAGCAGCGTCGCGCGGAGCTCTTGCTCGGTGCCGATCAGGTACCGGAGCGCGCGGCGCCGCGAGTCGTCGTCGGCGAGCTCGTAGAAGGTCACGAAGATCTGCTCGACCAGCACGAGGGTCGCCTCGGACATCTTCTCGTGACCCGGAGGCAGGATGCCGTACGCGTGAAGGCGCTCGATGATGGTGGGCGTCGGCGCGGCGAGCCGCATCGCGGGCTCGCTCTGGACCAGGTCAATCTCGTCGAGCTCGTGGGTCTCGGTGTTCTGCATGGAAAATCCCCATTGCGGGCCCAGGGCCCGCGGCAATTGGTGCAAGTCCGCTCCGCCGCGCGCAAAGCACGGCTCGCTGGATGCCCACTCTCGATGCCAAGGTCCCCGGCAGCATTCATCCGACCCCAACCCCGACTCCGACTCCGTCTCCGTCTCCGTCCTCGCAGGGACGGCGCGACATGGGACCTGGGACAATACGGATGCCCGCGGAGCGAGCGCCTGCGAATCCCCGGGGAAAATCACGCGACAAAAACGATGGCGCCGCCGGCCAGGACCTTGCATGCTCCCGGTTGCGGAGGCGTCGGATGCGGGCCGTGTGGTGGTTGATCCTCGGGCTTGGCTGCGGGTGCGTCGAGACGCCCTTGGAGATCGCGGCCGTCGAGCCTCTGCGCGAGGAGGCTCCGCCGGTCCAGCAGAACGCCGAGCTCGCGCCGCCGGGCGATTCGTTCTGGCTTGCGCAAGCGATCACCGAGATGAACAAACCGCCGCCGCAGCGCGCCCGCTCCATCTCGCTCGGCTACGTGGGCGACACTCCACTCGGCGGCGGCGTGATGCGAGACACGCCCTTGCCCGCCGAGCCGAACGGCGCGGCGCCTCCGTCGCCGTCGGGCTGCTCGTGCGCCGGCGCGGGCGCGATCGTGGTGCGGTGAGGGCCGGGTGTCGCGACCTCAGGTCCAGTCGCTCGTCGAACGCCTCTGCCCGATCACGCGCTTCGCAGGGCGCGGCGTCTGCATCGCGTTCGTCGACAGCGGCTTCTACCCCCACGCCGATCTCGTGCAGCCGCGCGGGCGCATCCGCGCGTACGTCGACGTGACCCGCGAGCAGCCGGAACCGAGCGAGCTGCTCTCTCGCAAGTCGTGGTCGTGGCACGGGACCATGACGGTGTGCTGCGCCGCCGGCAACGGCTACCTCTCGGGCGGCCGCTACCGCGGGCTCGCGTCGGAGAGCGACGTCGTGCTCGTAAAGGCGAAGGACGAGGAGCGCGACGGCATCCTCGGATCGCACGTCGCCGCGGCGCTGCGCGTGCCCCTGCGCCACCGCGACCTCGGCGTGCGCGTCGTGTCCATCTCGCTGGGCGTCGAGCCGGAGGATCCGGACGCTCGCGCGGTCGAGCAGGCCGTGGGCGAGCTCGTCGAGGCCGGGATCGTCGTGGTCACCGCCGCGGGCAACGTCCCCAATCGCGCGCCGACGCCGCCCGCCTCGGCGGCCGCGGCCATCACCGTCGGTGGCATGGAGGACCGCAACAACGTCTTTCCGAGCGACGACCGGCCCTGGCCTTCCAGCCACGGAGAGGTCGCGCCCGGGGTGCACAAGCCGGACCTGCTCGCGCCGGCGATCTGGGTCCCGGCGCCGATGGTGCCGGGCACGTTCCAGGCGCGCGAGGCGCACGCGCTCTACGATCTGATCACCGTGCTCGAGGAGATGCGGCTCGAGCCCTCGAGGGAGGACGGCGCGCGCGCGGCCCTCGAGTCGTTCTACGACGCGGTCGACGGGCGCATCGCGGCGCAGAAGTACATCGCGCCCGACTACCAGCACGTCGACGGGACCTCGTTCGCCGCGCCCATCGTGGCGGCGGCGGTCGCGCAGATGCTCGAGGCGAACCCCGAGCTGTCGCCCGCGGAGGTGAAGCGCGGCTTGCTGGAGACGGCGCGCGCGCTGCCCGACGTGCCGCGCGAGGTGCAGGGCGCGGGCGTGGTCGAGCCGGCGGCCGCGGCCGAGTGGGCGGCCGCGCGCAAGCCCCGTCCTAGTGAACCGTGAGGACCGGGACGGGGCTGAGGCGGACGACGCGCTCGGCGACGCTGCCGAGCAGCGCGTGGCGGATGCCGGTGCGCCCGTGCGTGCCGACGACGACGAGGTCCGCCTTCGACTCGTCCACCGCCGCGAGGAGCCGATCCCACGCGACGCCGCGATAGAGCAGGGCCTCGACATCGGGCTTGGTCTTGCGAAGCTCCCGGGTCAGCTCCTCGAGCTGCTGGCGCGCCGCCTCCTCGATGGGCGTGATGAAGTCGACCGGTGCCTGCATCATGCCGCCGTAGCCGAGCGAAGGGACGTCCCACGCGTGCACGACGACGAGCTTGGCGCCGTAACGGCTGGCCACGTCGACGGCCATCTCGACCGCGCGCGAAGCCGACTCGCTGAAGTCCGTGCCCACGAGGACCTTGGTGAACGGTTGGACCATGGCGTTGCGTTACCTCCGAGGAGCTCGTCGCGGGGCGACGGCGACTGAAACGTGGACTAGCAGGCGCGGTGCGCCACCGGGAAGATCTTTCCCGGGTTGAGCAGGCCCTTGGGATCGAAGACGCGCTTGATGTCCTTCTGGAGCGTGATGAGCTCGTCGCTCTGCTCGAAGCCCAGGTACGGGGCCTTGGCGAGACCGATGCCGTGCTCTCCGCTCAGCGTGCCGCCGAGGTCGACGGTCGCGCGCATGAGGCGCTCCACGGCGCGCGCGACCGCGGGCTCCTCGGCCTCGTCGTTCCAGAGGAAGTTGACGTGCAGGTTGCCGTCGCCGGCGTGGCCGTACGTGAGGTGTCGCACGCGCTCGCTCTCGCCGATCGCGTCGACGTACGCGAGCAGCTCCGGGATGCGCGATCGCGGGACGACGACGTCCTCGGAGATCTTGTATTTTGCAAGCTTTCGAGTCGCGTAGCTGAGGGACTTTCGCGCCTGCCAGAGCCGGGCGCGCTGTGCCGAGTCCTGGGCGGCGACGAGATCGACGAGGCCCTTCGCCGCGGCGAGCGCGCCGCCGAGCCGCTCGAGCTGGGCCTCGGCGTCCTCGCCGTCGACCTCGAGGAGCAGCATCGCGCCGGCGCGCGGGTCGACCGCGTTGCCGGCCGCGCGCACGGCATCGAGCGTCGCGGAGTCGAGCATCTCCAGGCAGCGCGGCACGAGGCCCGCCTCGATGAGGCGCGCGACCGAGGCGCCCGCCGCGTGGACGTCGTCGTAGAGCGCGAGCAGCGTCGCGACGCGCGAAGGCTTCGGCAAGAGGCGCAGCGTGATCTCGGTGAACACCCCGAGCGTGCCCTCGCTGCCGACGAGCAGCGCCGTCACGTCGTAGCCGGTCACGCCCTTGACGGTGCGGCGACCGACGCGCAGCGTGCGCCCGCCGACGAAGCACGCCTCGAGGCCGAGCACGTACTCGCGGGTGGTACCGTACTTGAACGCGCGCGGCCCGCCGGCGTTCTCGGCGACGTTGCCGCCGATCATGCACATGTCCGCGGAGTTCGGGTCGGGGGGATAGAACAGACCCTCGCGCTCGACGAGCTCGTGCAGCTTCCCGGTGACGACGCCCGGCTGCACGACGGCGAGGAGATCGCGCCGATCGACGTCGACGACGCGATCGAGCGCCGCGGTGGCGAGGACGATGCCCCCGGCGACGGGGACGGCGCCCCCGGTGCGACCCGAGCCGCCGGCGCGCGGAGTGATCGGGACGTCGTGGGCGTCGGCGATGCGCAGGGCGGCCGCGATGTCCTCGCGCGACGACGCCAGCACGACCGCGTCCGGCAGGCACGGCTCCGAGAGGCTGTCATCGCTGGCGTACGGCAGGCGGGCTTGCTCCTCCACCAGGAGCTTCGAGGTCCCGAGGGCGCGATCGAGGTCGATCAGCGCCCGCTCGACGCGTTCGAGCGGCGGCCTCGGCAGCTTCGGAGCGTGGAAGAGCACGCTGATAACCTACCACCCTCCCCCGCACGAGCTTGCGCGACGACCGCCGGCACCCTATTTCTCTGCCGTGTCCCAAGATTTCCGTCGTTTCTCCGGTACAGCCACCTACCTCACGAGCGAGTCGCTCGAAGCCGCCGTGAACTGTGCCCTCGCCCTCGAGCGCCCGCTGCTGGTGAAGGGCGAGCCGGGCACCGGCAAGACGCTCCTCGCCGAGGCCGTCGCCGAGGCGCTCGCGCTCCCGCTCATCCACTGGCCGGTCAAGTCGACCACGCGCGCGCAGGACGGCCTGTACGTCTACGACACCGTACAACGATTGTATGATGCACGTTTCGGCGAGGGCGACGTCAAGGACATCCGCCACTACATCAAGCTCGGCCCGCTCGGCCGCGCCTTCGCCGCGACGGCCGACGGAGAGACGGCGTACTACAAGGAGAACAAGGGCCGGCGCGTGCTCCTCATCGACGAGGTCGACAAGGCCGACCTGGAGTTCCCGAACGATCTCTTGCACGAGCTCGACCGCATGCGCTTCTCCGTCTTCGAGACGGGCGACGA
>DATIQP010000420.1:0-6035 GCA_035470765.1 Polyangiaceae bacterium
GCCCCTCGGTGAAATCGTTGGCCCAGGCCATTTTCGGGTTGGCGAGGAGCTTGGCCTTCGGCGAGGCGACCTTCATGCCGCCCGCGCCGAGCATGACGAACGCGAGGAGTCCTTGCAGTACCCAGAGAGCGATGTTCATGGTGCCTTCTCCGCGCGATCTCTTTGCGCGGCCGAGATCTACCAGGTTTCCTTGAACGGGCGCGCCTCCACCTCGAACGACCACGCGGAGCGGCGCTGCGTCGTCAGGTGAAACGCCGTGTCGGCCAGATCGTCCGGCGCGATGAAGAAGTCGTCCGGCTTGTCCTTCATCATGGCGCGCGTGCGCGGCAGATCGACGACGCCGTCGACGATGACGAGCGACACGTGGACGTTCTGCGGCCAGAGGTGGCGCGCCATCGACTCGGCGAGGCTCTTCTGCGCGGCCTTGGCGGGCGCGAACGCGGCGGTGCGCGCGACGCCGCGCCGCGAGGCGGTGGCGCCGATGACGACGATGTTCCCGCCTCCCTGCGCCTTCATCTGCGGAATGACCTTCTTCGAGGCGAGCAGCAGCCCGAGCGCGTTCACGCGAAACGCCGCCTCGAACGCGGCGGGGTCGATGTCCTCCACGGTTCCCCACGTGCCCGAGCCCGCGTTGTAGATCAGCGTGTGCACGGGCCCCATGTCGCGCTCGATGGCGTCGAATGTGCGCGCCACCGCGCCCGCATCGGTGGCGTCGCACGTGTACGCGCGCGCGCCGTCCAGGCTCGCGGCGAGCGGCTCGCTCGTCTCCGTCGTTCGCGCGAGCAGCGCCACCGCGTAGCCCTCCTTCGCGAAGCGACGCGCCAGCGCCGCGCCGTTGCCAGGACCCACGCCGACCACCACGCACACCTTCTTCGTCGTCATCGCTCGAGCGTAGCGATCTCCGGCGGGACCCGGGGAGGAAGTGCGGGGCTCGCCTGAATCTACCCGAGCGCGCGGTCGAGGTTGTAGGCGGCGCTGATCAACGACAGATGCGTGAAGGCCTGGGGGAAGTTCCCCAACGCCTCGCCGTTCGTGCCGATCTGCTCGGCATAAAGGCCGAGGTGGTTCGCGTAGCCGAGCATGCGCTCGAAGGTGAAGCGCGCGTCGTCGAGCATCTGCGGGTAGAGGCGACCGGCGCGCGTCAGCGCCTCGACCAGCCAGAACGTGCAGAGGTTGAACGTGCCCTCGGACGGATCGATCGTCGGATTGCCGACGCCGTCGATCGCCGAGAGCGTGTCGTAGCGGAAGACCAGGCCGTCCGAGACGAGGCCGCCCTGGCGCGGCGAGCGGTTGATCGCCTCCAGCGTGCCGATCATGCGGGGGTCGGAGGGCGCGAGGAAGAACACGAGCGGCATGACCAGCGCCGAGGCGTCGAGGGATCGCGAGCCATACGACTGGACGAAGGTGCGGCGGTCCGGATCCCAGGCGTCGCGCATGATCTGCTCGTAGATCTCGTCGCGGATGCGTTGCCAGTGCGTGCGGTTGGCGGGGAACGAACGCTTGTCGGCCAGCCGCAGCGCGCGATCGAAGGCGACCCAGCACATCACCTTGGAGTACGTGAAGTGCTGGGCGCCGCCGCGCACCTCCCAGATGCCCTCGTCGGGGCGGCGCCAGCTGCTGGCGAGCCAGTCCATGACGTCGCGCACTCGTGTCCAGGCGTCGTAGGCGATCGGTGTGACGTGCTTGTTCCACAGGTAGAGGGCGTCGAGCAGCTCGCCGTAGATGTCGAGCTGGAGCTGGCGGGCGGCAGCGTTGCCGATGCGCACGGGACGCGAGCCGCAGTAGCCATCGAGGTGTGGCAGCTCGATCTCGGGCAGATCGCGGCGGCCGTCGATGCCGTACATCGTCTGGAGCGCCTGGTCGCCGTGGTGGACGATGCCGTCGAGCCAGCGCATGAAGGCCTGGGCCTCGTCGGTGAACCCGATGCGCAGGAACGCGTAGACGGTGAACGCCGCGTCGCGCACCCAGCTGTAGCGGTAGTCCCAGTTGCGTGCGCCACCGATCGCCTCGGGGAGCCCGCAGGTCGGCGCGGCGACGATCGCGCCCGTCGGCTCGAACGTGAGCAGCTTGAGCACGAGCGCCGAGCGATGAACCGTCTCGCGCCAGCGACCGGCGTACGTCGACCTGCGCAGCCAGCGACGCCAGTACGCCACGGTGGCCTGGAACAGCTCCTCCGCGCGCGCGGCGAGCGCCGCCCCGTCGGACGTTTGCGCCACGTGCTCGCCGAGGACGAACACGGCGCTCTCGCCCTCGCGCAGCAGGACGTCGCCGGCGACGCCGTTGGCCTCGAAGCGCGCGAGCGGCACCGAGCTCGTCAAGGACAGCGTCAGCTGCGGCGTACGGAACACGGCGAGGCCGGGCGAGAGATCGAGCTCGTGGTGCGCGCGCGCGTAGTCGAACGATGGGTGGCACGTCATGAGGAACCGGACCGCGCCGCGGGTCACGCGCACGCGCCGGACGAGCACGTGACGCCCCAGATCGTCGGTGCGCACCCCGATCGGCATGAAGTCGGTGACCTCGCCGACGCCTTCGCGCGTCGAGAACCGCGTCACGAGGACATTGGTGTCGGGCCAGTAGAGCTGCTTGCTCGTCGCCGCCGGGTCGGCGGGCGCGATGCGGAACGCGCCGCCTTTGCGATCGTCGAGCAGCGTCGCGAAGACGCTCGGCGAATCGAAGTGCGGAAAGCACAGCCAGTCGATCGTCCCGTCGGTGCAGACGAGGGCGACCGTCCGCAGGTTGCCGATCACGCCGTGCTCGGCGATGGGCGGATAGCTCATACGTCACGCCGCGTGGGACAGGTCCGGGCACAGGACGAGCTTACCGTCGAGCCCGCCCGCCTCGACGCGGCGGTGCCCCTCGGGCACTTGCTCGAACGAGATCCGCTCCGCGACGCGCGGTGTGATGGTGCGAGCCGCCAGGAGCGTGAAGAGCCTCTCGAGATCTTCCTTGAACCACGACGGATGGCGCGCGCGCATCAGGTTGATCGAGTACACGCGCGTGCGCTTGCCGCCAGGCATGAGGCCGAGCAGCTGCCTCAACACGTACACGCGGAGCATCCACGAGAACATGCCGAGCAAGCGGCTCTTCTCCCCGACGCGCGCGGTGTAGCCGTAGGCGATCAGCTGACCGCCGGGCCTGAGCGCCGCGAGCGAGCGGCGATAGCCGTCCTCGCCGACACCGTCGAAGACGACATCGAACCCGCCCTGCACGAGGTGCGTGTAGTCCTCGTGCTGGTAGTCGATCGGCGTTGCGCCGAGCCCGCGGATCAGCGACCCGTGTTCCGCGCGACCCGTGCCCCACAGCTCGACGCCGGCCATCTTGCCGAGCACGACGAGTGCTTGACCGACGGCGCCCGCGGCCCCCTGCACGAGCACGCGCTGGCCGCGCTGGACGTGCGCCGTGCGGTGGAGCATCTGGTAGGCGGTCGTCCAGCTGAGGATGACTGCGGCCGCCTCGGCAGAATCGACGCCCGCCGGGACGCGGACCAGGTGGTCAGCGCGCAGCGTGCGGTACTCGGCGTTCGAGCCGAGCACCGTCATGTCGGCCACGCGATCGCCGACGCTGAAGCCGGTGACGCCCTCCCCGAGCGCGTCGATCTCTCCGACGACGTCGTAGCCCATCACGAACGGCGGCTTGCGCGCCATCGTCTGCAGGTAGAGGTGGCGCCGGATCACGACGTCCGTGTACTCGAGGCTCGACGCGAGCACGCGAACGCGCACCTCGCCACGCCCCGGTCTCGGCAGCGGCGCGTCGACCACCTCCAGCTGCTCGGGACCCCCGAAACTCCTGACCTCGACCACTCGGTTTCGCGCGTCGCTCATGGACGTGAGTAGGTGCAAGCCACGAGCCGCGCGCGGCCTTCGGGGTGTACGTGATGCACCGAAGCATCAGGCTGAAGTGGTCCGGCTCAACCTCGTATGGGTCGTGCGTCGACGAAGCTCACCCGCCGAGCTGCACGCCCTTGCCCACCCACGTCGTCGACTCACACGCCTCGACCAGGAAGTCGGCGAGGTCGGCGCGGGAGATCGACGATGGCACGCTGACCAAGTCTGCGGTGCGCACGTACTTCCCCCTCGCCTTGCCGTTCGTGAGCCGCGTAGGACGCGCGATGACGAAGTCGAGGCCGCTCTCCCGCGTCATGCGCTCCTGAACGTCGTGATCGCGGAAGAAGCCCTTCAAGAGACCTCCGATGAGGAACGTCCTCTGGAACCAGCTCGCCACGGGCTTGGTCTCTCCGACGCCGTGCGCGGTGAGGACCACCAGGCGCTTCACGCCGTGCTCCTTCATCGCGTCGATGCAGTACTTCGTGCCGCGCGAGAAATAGTCGGGCTTGTCTTTGATCGCGCTCAGCGAGGTCGGCGACGCGCAGATGATCACGGCGTCGTGACCCGCCACCGCGCTGCGCACCGAGGCTGCGTCGTGGAAGTCGCCCGCGACCTTCGTCAGCGCGGGGTGCGTGACGTCGAGCTTCGCGGGCGTGCGCGAGAACGCGGTCACCGAGTGCCCCTTCGCGAGCGCTGACTTGACGCAGAGGGCGCCGGTTCCCTGCGAGGCGCCGAGGACGAGGATCTTCATGGGCGCACCATACACCGGACGGGCCAGCCGCGACCCGCGGCGCGTTCCGGTGCTTGCGCCGTCCCGTGTCGACTGGCGCTGCGGCCGCACTCCGCGCGCCTTCGGCATTTGGAAGCTGACGCGCTTCCCGATTCGTGCAGGCTAGGACGCCGCGAGCGTCGCAGAATCAATCGGTTGCGCCGGCGAGCACGCGTCCTGCCGCAGTGGTCGACCGGACGTCATCGTTCGCCCTCGTCTTCGGTGATGTCGCTCCCCTTCACGGTCCCCGGAAACCGACCACCCCAGACCCGGCGTTCACTGGAATGTCGCCGACCCGCTCGACATCTGCACGGCCGTGACCTGCAGCGGGTAGGTACCTGCGACGTACGACGTGCTTCGCTGCTGCGCCCAGAACAACATGCCGTTCGATCCTTTGAGGGGTGCCAGCAGCGACGCCGGCATGGTTCCTGCGCCGCTCGTCGCGTCGAACGCGCACGAGACAGACTGCGTCGCGTTCGGCACGAACGCCATCACTTCGACGCTGACCTTCGCGTTCGGCTCGCCGAGAGTCCAGGTCCACGAGAGATCCTGCTGGGTCGAGATGGTGCCCGGCTGCGGGGCGGACAGCGTGATCGGGCCCGGCGCGGTGACGACGACCGGCGCGAACGCCGGGACGTCCCCGCCCGACGCCGACACGCCGAGCACATCGCCCGCAGTGAATGGCGCGGGCAAGGCGAACGAATAGTCGCCGAGCTGACTCTGCGTGCTCTGCGTCACCGCGAACGACCCTTGCGGCGTCGTGAGTGTCAGCGTACCTGCGCCGAGGTACGGCCCTGCCGGCGGCGTGCTCCCGCACGTGTAGGCGCTGCAGGCCCCGATCGTCGTCGTCGGCGCGCAGCCGCTCGCTTGTTGCGCATTCGAGAAGAACAAGCCGTAGAACTGAGGGGCGCCGGACGCCGAGTTGTCGCGTTGAAAGACCAGACTGCCGAGCGGCGACGCGTCGACGACGGGCGTCGTATCCGCGTCGGACGCGTCCTTCGCCGCTCCGCCGTCATCGGGCGACGACTGAATCGCCCCGCCGCACGCGAGCACGGACACGCACAGCACGATCGCGATGCCACCCCACGTCTGCATTCCGTGACCCTAGCGCGTCCGAACAGAGCAGGGCGCCGCCGCTGGGGCGCATCTCCGTAAAGTTTGTAAAGACCGCGAGCCATTGGAAGAGCTAGCGCGCTTGGACGTTCAAAGTACCCCCTACCCAGGCGCTACATAGCGCGCATTCATGCGCATTTCGCCGAGCCTGGAACGCGGTGCGCACTTCTTCGCGGGCCATTCGCCGAACCTCTCGGGGCTCGACGTGAAGTCCGAGGCCCTCGCGTGCGATCCGGCCACCGAGGACCCCGGCGCCGCCGCACCCGTCGGCGACACGTCCGGCGTCGAGGTCCCACCTGCTTCTGCGGCAGCCGGCTCGCTAGGGCAGC
>DATIQP010000421.1:0-1755 GCA_035470765.1 Polyangiaceae bacterium
CATGCCGATGGCCCGGGCGCGCATCAGGCAGAGCGGGGTGACGGACTCCTGGCAGAGCACGAGGACGTCGAGCGGGTCGCCGTCGTCGCAGTAGGTGCGCGGGAGGAAGCCGTAGTTGGCGGGGTAGTGCACCGCGGAGAAAAGGACCCGGTCGACCTTGAGTAGGCCGGTCGGCTTGTCGAGCTCGTACTTCACCTTCGAGCCCTTGGGGATCTCGATGACGGCCGGGAAGCCTTCCTCGAGGGGCTCTTCGATCGGGATGTCGTGCCAGGCGTGCGTCATTCGGGGCCTCCCTCCGGCTTCGGTCACTCGGTCGCTGCGTCCTGCGAGGCGTCGGCGCCGGCGTCCGGCGGGGTGCCGTCCGGCGAGGCGTGGACGACGACGCGGAAGAAGTAGTCGGCGCAGGTGTCGTTGTGGAGGTAGAGCGAGGTCGCGTCCGGCCCGGTGGACCACTCGGCGAGGTTGCCGCCCGCGATCACGTACTGGCCGCCAGGAGCGCTGGCGTCGGCCTCCGGTGCGATCCACACCAGCTGCTCGTAGATGGTGCCCTGGAGCGTCTGCTGGGTGACGCCGTCGCGGAAGTGGAGCAGCCAGCTCTTGTTGTGGCGGTAGTCGAGCCACGAGCCGCCGACCGGGCCCGACTCCCACGTGTACGGGTCGATCAGGTGGCCCGCGCAGCTGGTGTCGCCCGGCGCGCAGTACTCGGCGCTGGAGAAATCGCACTGTCCTTGCGGGAAACAGGCCGCCGGTGCCGTCGCGAGCGCGGGCAGGATCGCGAGCGCGCTGACGAGCCCGGCAACGAGCCTCTTACGCACCGAGCAGCTCCGCGGCGCGTACTGCGTGGTACGTCAGGATGCCGTCGGCGCCGGCGCGCCGGATGGAGCCGAGCACCTCGAGGATGGCGCGATCGAGGTCGATCATCTTCGCGGCGGCCGCGGCGTGCACCATCGAGTACTCGCCCGAGACGTTGTACGCGAACAGCGGCAGCGTCGAGGCCTCGCGCACGGCGCGGATGACGTCGAGGTAGGAGAGCGCCGGCTTGACCATGAGCATGTCGGCGCCTTCTTCTTCGTCGAGGCGCGCTTCGCGCAGCGCCTCGCGGGCGTTGAGCGGGTCCATCTGGTAGCCGGCGCGGTCGCCGAACTTGGGCGCGCAGTCCGCCGCCTCGCGGAACGGGCCGTAGAAGCAGCTCGCGTACTTCACCGCGTAGCTGAGGATCGGCGTGGCCTCGAGGCCGCTCTGGTCGAGGGCCTTGCGGATCGCGCCGACGCGGCCGTCCATCATGTCGCTGGGCGCGACCACGTCGGCGCCGGCCTTGGCGTGCACGACGGCCATCTGGCCGAGGATGTCGATCGTCGCGTCGTTGTCGACCTCCACCTCGCCGTCGCGTCGCGTGTGCAGCACGCCGCAGTGGCCGTGATCGGTGTACTCGTCGACGCAGACGTCGGTCATGACGACGAGGTCGGGCGCGGCGTCCTTCATCGCGGCGACGGCCTTCGGGACGGGGCCGTTCGGGTCGAGCGCGCTCGAGCCGCGAGGGTCCTTCGCCTTGGGAAGGCCGAACAGGATCACGCCGCCGAGGCCGCGCCGGTGCGCGTCGCGCGCGACGGCGGCTGCCTCCTTCACCGGCAGCTGCGAGACGCCCGGCATCGTCGAGACCGGGCGAGGCGCGTCGAGGGCCTCGTTGAAGAAGAGAGGGAGGATGAGGTCGCTCGGCGAGAGAGCGGTCTCACGAACGAGCCGGCGGAGCGAGGC
>DATIQP010000422.1:0-9953 GCA_035470765.1 Polyangiaceae bacterium
GCTGCGGCCCGCCTCCATCGAGAGCCGCGGGGACCACCGGATCGCGATGGCCGCCGCCGTGCTGGCGCTCGCCGCGACGGGCAAGAGCCGCATACGAGACGTCGCCTGCATCCAGACGAGCTTCCCGCGCTTCGTGGGGACCCTTCGGGCGCTCGGCGCTGACGTCGCCGTCGAAGAAAGCTGATAGCGTCATACCATGGGCTGCAGTGGGCAATGTGCTCAGGTCCGATCGAAGGCAGGTGCTTCGTGAGCTCGGAGTCCCGTCGACCCTCGCGTTCCGGCCGCGCGACACACCGTCCTGCGCGTCCGTCGAACGCGCCCAAGTCGACGCGATCCTTGCCCGCGTCGAGCCGCGGCCCTGCGAGCGCCCGCCCCTCGAGCCGCACGCCCGCTCACACACCGTCCGTGCGCGGGTCGCACCCGTCGGCGCCGTCGTCGAGCATCGAGGAGGTCATCCGCCGGCGTGAGCTATACGTCGTCTACCAGCCCATCGTCCACATGCACACCGGCAAGCCCTTCGCGTACGAGGCCCTCGTCCGCAGCCGCGCGCCGGCGTTTCCCGGCCCGCCGAGCATTCTCACCGCGGCGCTCGAGGCCAAGCTGATCGGCAAGCTCGGGCGCGTGATCCGCGAGCTCGCGGCGGACGGGTGCCCCGACGCGCCGCTCTTCCTGAACGTCCACCCCAACGAGCTCGACGACTCGTGGCTCGTACGACCGGACGACCCCGTGTTCGGGCACGATCACCCCGTCTACCTCGAGATCACCGAGTCCGTGCCGCTCACGCACTTTCGCTTCTGCCACGGCGTCCTGCGCGAGGTGCGCGGCCGTGGCGCCCTGCTGGCCGTCGACGACCTCGGCGCCGGCTACTCGAACCTGAAGTACATCGCCGACCTCAACCCCGAGATCGTCAAGCTGGACCGCGAGCTCGTCGCGGGGCTGCGGGCCTCCACGCGCCTGCACAAGCTGGTGCAGTCGATCGTGCGCCTCTGCAACGACATGGGCGCCTCCGTCGTCTGCGAGGGGATCGAGACGTACGACGAGTTCGCGGCGGCGCGCGACGCGGGCGCGCAGTTCGGGCAGGGCTACTACTTCGCCCGGCCTGCCACCCCCAGGCCCACCTACGACTGGGCGAGCCTCTCGAACCCTCCGCCGACCCCGTAGATCCTTTCGTGGATCCTTTCGTGAGGCCTTGCTAAACGAAGGCCATGGCTCGGCGGCCCAAGCCCATCATCGCCATCGACGGCCCGGCGGGCGCGGGCAAGAGCACGCTCGCGCGGCGCGTCGCCGACTCGCTGGGTTTCGTCCTGCTCGACACCGGCGCGCTGTACCGCGCGGTCGCGCTCGCCGCCCACCGCGGCGGCGTGGCCTTCGACGACGCCGCGCGCGCGACCGCGCTGGCGGAGGACCTCGTGCGCAGGTCCGCCATCGTGCTGACCTCGAAGGCCGGCGGGGGCACCGTGGTCTCGCTCGACGGCGAGGACGTGTCGCAGGCCATCCGCACGCCGCTGATCGCGATGGGCGCGAGCACCGTCTCCGCCCACCCGGGCGTCCGCAAGGCGCTGCTCGATCTCCAGCGCCAGGCGGGCGCCCAGGGCGGGATCGTGGCCGAGGGGCGCGACATCGGCACCGTCGTGTTTCCGGATGCAGAGTACAAGTTCTTCCTGACCGCCTCACCCGAGGTGCGCGCGCGCCGCCGCTACGACGAGCTCGCCGCGCTGGGCAAGGCCGAGGGACTCACCTACGAGTCGACGCTCGAAGAGGTGAAGCGCCGCGACGCGCAGGACTCGAGCCGCGTGGTGGCGCCGCTCAGGCCCGCGGAGGACGCGCGGCTGCTCGAGTCGTCGGAGATGGGGATCGATCAGGTCGTCGAGCGAGTGCTCGGGGACGTGGCTGGTTCGCAGCGAAGCCCGGGATAGACTCCGCACCCGTCGCCGGCGATCCAGCGCTTGCCGGTGATCGATGGGGCCTGGTCACCGCGCTGACCACCCGGCACGGCGGAAAAAGCCGCGGTTTCCCCGCGAGACTTGCGCCATAATGGTTTCGATCGGGGAGGTCGTGCCGATGATGCGTCCGAACAGGCTTGCGGTGGTGGGGGCGTGGGCTGCGCTGATCGTCGCGTGCGGTTCCGATGGAGGCGTCACGACCGACGGCGGAGGCGGCGACGGCGGCAACCCGTTGGGCAAGGACGGCGCCGTCGGCGACGGCGGCAACCAGTTCGGTGACGGCTCGATCAACACCGACAGCGGCCTCTGGGCGTGCGCCACCGACACGCAGAAGGGCCAGGTGCTCCCGCTCGACCTTTACATCATGCAGGACACGTCGGGCTCGATGTGGACGCAGATCGCGCAGAACGTCTCGAAGTACGCGGCTGTCAAGTCCGCGCTCACCGCCTTCGTGAACGACCCCGGCTCGGCCGGCATGGGCGTCGGCCTGCAGTTCTTCCCGGTGAACAAGTCCGGGGAGCCCGCGAGCTGCACGGCCAGCACGCAGTGCTCCGGGGGCTCGACGGACTTCTGTCTGAAGAGCATCTGTCTCAGCCCGTCGCCGAAGTTCAACAGCGTCATCCCGTGCAACGTCAAGGCGGACTGCCCGTCGGGAATGAGCTGCGTCGCCATCGGTGAGTGCACCAACGACCCCAACACCCTGTGCCTGCCGAACACCGCCTGCGGCACCGATCCGAACGGCTTTGCGCTCGGTCAGTGCAGCGCAGCCCTCTCGACCTCGACGTGCACCCAGGCCGACAGCTGCACCGCCTCGGACTACGCGACGCCTGCGGTTCCCATCGCGACGCTCCCCAACGCCGCGACCGCGTTCGCCGCGGCCCTCGCTGCCAAGTCGCCGAACGGCAACACGCCGACGTCGGCCGCGCTCCAGGGCGCCATCGACCAGGCGAAGAGCTACGCCGTCGCCAACCCGACGCACACGGTCGTCGCCGTCTTCGTGACCGACGGCTTGCCGACCGAGTGCGACACCAGCATCACGAACATCGCCGCGATCGCGCAGGCCGGCCTCTCCGGCACCCCGAGCATCGAGACGTTCGTCATCGGCGTCTTCGCCACGAACGAGCAGGCGACCGCGAAGCCGAACCTCGATGCCATCGCGCAGGCGGGAGGCACCACCCAGGCCTTCATCGTGACGGCCAACTCGACGGCCGAGCAAGCGTTCCTCGCCGCGATGAACCAGATCCGAACGCAGGCGCTGCCGTGCGAGTTCTTCCTGCCCAAACCCGACGGCGGCACCCCCGACTACAACAAGCTCAACGTCGTCTTCACCGCCGGCAACCAGAACGTCACCGTGATCCCGTACGTCGGCTCGCTCGCCAACTGCAACCCGCAGACGGGCGGCTGGTACTACGACGTCGATCCGAACCAGGGGACGCCGACGAAGGCGCTGCTCTGCCCCGCGACCTGCGCGGTCGTGCACGCCGACGTGCTCGGGCGCATCGACATCGTTCAGGGCTGCCAGACGGTCGTCCCGAAGTGATGCCGCTGTGGACGAACGCCACGATTCGTAGCTAGCAGCCGGCTGGCTCGACCGCTCTCCGGGTCCGCAACTTGCACCGTCTCGCCCGAGGATGGGCACGCACGACGACCGCATGGAAGTGTCGATGCGCGGGACCGGGACACCGTCGCCTGCCCGCATCACCTGCGTGCGCACGACGCGCGCTCCGCAGCCGCTCGCCCCGGGCATGATCGTGGGGCGACGTTTTTGCGCGCGCCGGAAGGTGGGCGTGGGTGGGATGGGGGAGGTGTGGCTCGGCGAGCACGTGCAGCTGCACTTCCGTGTGGCGCTGAAGGTCCTGAGAAAGGAAGCGCTGTGCAACCATGAGCTGGTGGCGCGCTTCTCACGCGAGGCCTTCTTGCTCGGCCAGATCCACAGCGAGCACGTCGCCCGCGCGATCGACTTCGTCTCCGGGCGCCACGGGCCCGTGCTCGTGATGGAGTTCGTCGAGGGCCCGGCGCTCTCGGTCGTGCTGCGCTCGAAGCGGTTCACGGTCGAAGAGGCGATCATCCTGGGTACCGACATCGCCAGCGCGCTGCGCGAGCTCCACGCCGCCAACGTGATCCACCGGGACGTCAAGCCTTCCAACATCATCTTGCGGCCGCTGCGCGACGGTTCGCACCGGGCCGTGTTCGTCGATCTCGGCGTCAGCCGGCTCATGGAGGAGGAGCGCGACGAGGAGGACGAGAAGCTCACCGAGATCACCTCCGACGATCGCGCCATCGGGACCATGGAATACATGGCGCCGGAGCAGATCCTCAGCTCGCGCACCGTCACGCCCGGCGCGGACCTGTACGCGCTCGGCGCGATCTTGTACCGAGCGGTCACGGGTCGCCACGTCTACGGCGAGGAGCACGGCGTCTCGCTCGCGCGGATGAAGTTGAGCACGACGCCTCCGCCGCTGCGCACCGGGCGGACGGACCGGGTGGCGGTCGGCTTCGAGGCGCTCGTCGCCCGCGCGCTCGCCCCGTCGCCGGAGGACCGCTACGAGATCGCCGACGAGGTCCTCGCCGATCTGTCGCTGCTGCGCGACATGGCGCGTCACGCCGCGATCGTCCGGGTGCGGCAGGGTGCCACCGCGCCGCCGCGCAAGTTCCTCAAGCCGAAGGTCCGAAGGCCGCGTCGCGGTCTCGTGCGCGCCGTCGTGGCCTGCGGCCTCGTCCTGCTCGCGGCGACGAGCCTCACGGCCCGCGCCTCGTCCCCGGAGTCCGCGACTGTGCCTCCCGCCGCGAGCGCGGCGGTATCCTCGGTCGCGAGCGCGCCGGCGAGGTGCGTGGTGGAGGGCGCGCGCGCCGAGGAACCGGCCACGGCCGATGGCATGCGTCGCGTCTCGTTCGCCATCTCGTGCGAGGAGCCCGCCGGCCCCTGAAGCCGGCCTCGACGTTTTGACAGGATACCTGTCGAATTTCGAGCTGCGGGGGCTTCTTCTCGGGCGCGTTTCGCGTCAGAAAGACCGTACAGGAGCACGCACGACGATGACGACCACGGCGCAGAGGCTCGAACGCCTCGGCATCCCCCTGACCGAAGAGCAACGGATGGTGAGCGACTCGGCGCGCGAGCTCGCGTCGCGTCGCATCGCGCCCGGCGCGGCCGAGCGAGACCGGACGATGAAGTTTCCGCTCGAGGAGATCGGGGAGCTCGCGTCGCTCGGCCTCTTGACGATGAAGGTCCCCATCGCCGAAGGCGGCGCCGGCGCGGACAACGTGGGTTACGTGCTGGCGATGGAGGCGATCGCCGAGGCGTGCGCCTCGACGGCCGTGGTGCTCGCGTCGAGCAACCTGTCGTCGAAGATCCTCTCCGAGCACGCCTCGCCCGAGCAGAAGGAGCGATGGCTCAGGCCGTACGCGGAGGGCAAGCTCGGCCCCGCCAGCTTTGCGCTCAGCGAGCCGGGCTGCGGGTCCGACGCCGCCGCTCTCACGACCACCGCGCGGCGGGACGGCGACTCGTTCGTCCTCGACGGGTCGAAGATGTGGATCACCGCCGGCGCGCACGCGGGGATCCACGTCGTCTTCGTGCGGACCGATCCGTCCAACCGGGGCCCCGAGGGCATCAGCTGCCTCGTGGTCGAGCGGGGCACCCCAGGCCTCGTCGTCGGCAAGGAGGAGGAAAAGATGGGCCAGCGAGCGTCGGGCACCGTCGGCCTCCACTTCGAGGAGTGCCGCGTGCCGGCGGAGAACCTCATCGGCCCGCTCGGCGGAGGCTACGCGATCGCGCTCTCCGCGCTCGGCGCGGGGCGGGTGGGCATCGCCGGGCTCTGCCTCGGCCTCGCTGAGGCCGCCTTCTCGGCCGGAGTCGAGTACGCCCGGGAGCGTCGCGCATTCGGCAAGGCGCTGACCGAGTTCCAGAACACGCGATTCGTCCTCGCCGACAGCCGGACGGACCTCGATGCGGCCTGGCTCCTGACCCTGCGCGCGGCGCGCCTGCTCGATGCGGGGGACCGCGCTCCGGTGGAGACGAGCATGGCCAAGCTCTTCGCTTCCGAGGCCTGCGCGCGCGTGGTGGACCGCATGGTTCAGGTGCACGGCGGGTACGGGTACTCGCGCGATTACGCGGTCGAGCGAATCTACCGGGACGCGCGGGTGACGAGGATCTACGAGGGCACGAGCGAAGTGCAGCGGCTCGTCATTTCCAAGCATCTCGTCTAGCGGGGCGCTTCGACTCGTCGTCGGTGGCCGGCGACGGCGACTCGACGAGCTCGGTGCGCTCCGCTAGGAAGTGGGCATGCACAAGCTCTACTACTCGCCCGGTGCCTGTTCGCTCTCGCCCCATGTCGCCCTGCGCGAGGTCGGGATCCCCTTCGACCTCGAGAAGGTCGATCTACGCGAGAAGAAGACGGCGAGCGGCGCCGATTACCGGACGATCAACCCGAAGGGCTACGTCCCCGCGCTCGCGCTCGACGACGGCAGGGTGCTCACCGAGGGCGTCGCGATCATCCAGTATCTCGCCGATCTCGCGCCGGAGCTGCACCTCGCGCCGCCTTGCGGGACGTTCGAGCGCGTGCGTTTCTGGGAGTGGCTCAACTTCATCGCGACGGAGCTGCACAAGGCGGTTTCGCCGCTCTACAGGCCGCAGGCCACCGAGGATCTGAAGCAGTTCCTGCGAGAGCGCGTCACGCAGCGCCTCGCGTACATGGGACAGCACCTCGAGAAGAACACGTACTTGATGGGCGAGCGTTTCACGGTGGCAGACGGCTACGCGTACTACACGCTGCGGACATGGACCGGCTTCTTGAAGGCCGAGCTGCCCACGCAGAGCCTCGTCGCCTACTTCGCGCGGGTCGGCGAGCGACCTTCCGTGAAGGCGGCCCTCGTCGCGGAAGGTTTCTCGCGCTGAGGACGCTCCCGTCGGGGCCTCAGAAGCGGCCATTTCGGCGCAGGTGGTCGCCCCAGGCGTCGACAAGCCGCGAGAGGGTGCTCGTCGGGATGGTGGGGCGATTCACGTCGGGCCGAGCGAGCCCGTAGAAGAAGTCGACCTCGGCGACGATCTCGCCGCGCAGGCTTACGTCGTAGTGGGTCTCGGTGTTGCCGTGGAACTCGTAGACATCGTCTCCGTCCACGACCACGCCCTTGTCGACCTCGACTCTCATGGGCCCATCACACCGAGTCGCAAGCCTCGCTCGGGGTTCCCGCAAAAACGCTCCCCAATTTCGTTGGGTCTACCGTTCGATGACGGCGACCGAGTCGCCTGCGAGGGTCAAGCCGCCGGGCGTCACCCGCGCGCCGTCCTGCCACGCGAGGAGGAGCCGCGCGCCGGTGAGGCCCGGGACGGGCACCTCCCGTGGCTGCCCGCCGAGGTTGCACGCCACGGCGAGCGGCCCGCGCTCGACGACGAGCCAGTGCGCCGCCTCGTCGTACCGAACGCGCGCGCTGCCCGGTCGCCCATCGGTGAGCACCGGCGACGTCTGCCGCAGCCGGATCAGGCGTCGGTGCCAGTCGAGCAGCGCGGCGTGCGGCTCGCGCTCGCGCTCCGCCCATACGAGCTTCGATCGCTCGAACGTCTCGCGCGCCTGGGGGTCCGGGACGTCGCCCACGTCCCAGCCGAACGCGGCGAGATCGGCGCGCCTGCCGTTGCGGACGGCCTCGGCGAGCTCCGGCTCCGAGTGGTCGGTGAAGTACAGAAATGGCGACGACGCTCCCCACTCCTCGCCCTGAAAGAGCATCGGCACGAACGGGGAGGTGACGACCAGCGCCGCGCCGATGGCGCAGAGTCCGCTGCTCACCAGGTGACCGAGGCGCTCGCCGCGCGCGCGGTTTCCCACCTGGTCGTGGTTCTGCACGCACCCGACGAAGCGATGCCCCGGAAGGTCCGACGCCGGCCGGCCGTGGGCGCGCCCGCGGTAGCGTGAGTGGCGGCCGTCGTAGACGAACGCGCGCTCGATCGCGGCGCTGAAGTCCGCCATTCGGCCGAAGTCCGCGTAGTAGCCGCGCCGCTCGCCCGTGAGCATCGCGTAGAGCGCGTGGTGGAAGTCTTCGTTCCATTGTGCGTCCATTCCGTAGCCGCCCACCTCCGGCGCGCGCACCACGCGCGGGTCGTTCAGATCGCTCTCGGCGATGACGAGCAGGTGGCGCCCGAGCCGCGCTTCGAGGGCGTGCACCTCCGCGGCGAGCTGCTCCAGGAAGTGCACGGCCGAGGTGTCGATGATGGCGTGCACCGCGTCGACGCGGAGGCCGTCGAGGTGGTAGTCGCGCAGCCACGCGATGGCGTTGTCGCAGAAGAAGCGGCGAACCTCGTCGCTTCCGGGCCCGTCGAGGTTGACCGCTTCGCCCCACGGCGTGACGTGCCGCTTCGTGAAGTAGGGTCCGAAGCGCGCGACGTAGCTCCCGGAGGGGCCGAGGTGGTTGTAGACGACGTCGAGGATCACCGCGAGCCCGCGCCCATGGCACGCGTCGACCAGGCGCTTGAGCCCGTCGGGACCGCCGTAGGCGTGGTGCGGCGCGTACAGGTCGACGCCGTCGTAGCCCCACCCGTGCTCGCCAGGAAACTCCGCGACCGGCATCAGCTCCACGTGCGTGACGCCCAGCTCGACGAGGTGATCGAGCCGCTCGATCGCCGCGTCGAACGTGCCGCGCGGCGTGAAGGTCCCCACGTGCAGCTCGTAGATCACCGCGGCGCCGAGCGGGCCACCGCGCCACTTCGCGTCGGTCCATGCGAAGGCGCCGTGGTCCACGACGCGTGACGCGCGGTGCACTCCCCCCGGCTGCCAGGCCGAGCGCGGGTCCGGGAGAGGTTCGCCGCCGTCGACGGCGAAGGCGTAATCCACCCCCGCAGCGGCCTCGGGCGCGTCCACTTCCCAGTAGCCGCCCGCGCCCGCCGTCATCTCGAGCCGCCGAGCTCCCAGGACCATCTCCACTCGCTGCGCGCCCGGCGCCCAGACGCGAAGGGTGCTCACGGGCCGCGCTCCCGCGTGAGCAAGGCCACCGGAAATCGCGCGAGCAATTGCCCCACCCGCACGGTGCCGCCGGCGGTCTCGCCGGTCATCTCGTTGCGCCACGTCCCTCGGGGCATGTCGATCTCCGTATCCTCCCACTCGCCGCCCAGCCCGAGCACCAGGCGCGGCACGACGGTCACGATCTCTCCGCCCCGCATGAAGGCGACGAGGTGCTCGGCCTGCCGTCCTCGGGCGACGATGGGCTCGTAGCCGCCGTGCGGGCCGACCGCACCCGGCCGCTCGCGCCTGACGCGGAGCCCGTGGCGCACGACCCAGAGCTTGGGCAACCCCTCGTCCGAGCGCCGCAGGACGGCCTCCGGCCCCAGCGTCATCGTCGCCTCGAGCCTCTGCCGCCGCAGGTCGTATTCCACCGGGCGACGGTTGTCGGGGTCGACCAAGCTCAGATCCCAGAGGTCGCTGCCCTGGTAGAAGTCGGGCACGCCCGGCGCGGTGAGCTTGACCATCGTCTGCGCGAGGGCGTTCGTCCGTCCGGCGTCCACCAGCGGCGCGACGAAGAGCGCCACGTCGGCGAGCAGCTCGCCGTCCTCCAGGATGGACGCCACGAAGTGCCCGAGCGCCGCCTCGTACCGCTCGTCTGGCTTGATCCAGGAGGTGTAGACCTTCGCCTCCCGCGCCGCCTTCCTCATGTAGGCGTACAGGCGGTCGCCCTCGATGGGCCACGCGCCGAGGAGCGTCTGCCAGAAGAGGTACTCGGCGTTGCGGTCGGGCATGCCGTCTTGCGCGTAGGGCGCGCTCATCGCCGACCACCGCCGGACGGTCTTCGCCCACCGCGCGGGTATCTCGGAGAGCAGCGCGAGGCGAGCGCGCACGTCCTCGCTGCGCTTGGTGTCGTGCGTGGAGGTTGCCAGGAGGGTGCGGGGCCACCGCTGCGCGGTCGCGGTCGCCCATCGATGGAAGTCGGCCGGCGCGACTCCGAAGCGCCCCGGCCCGCCGCCCACCTCGTTCTGCGCGACGAAGCGGTTGTAGCAGTAGAAGGCGGTGTCCTCCGCGCCCTTCGCCATCG
>DATIQP010000423.1:0-16932 GCA_035470765.1 Polyangiaceae bacterium
CTCGGTCCGCACGATCGGCAGCCCCACACGGCGCGCCACGTGCGTCTGCACCGCCGCGTCCGGGATGTGCTCCGGCTTCACCTTCGTCGTCGACTTCACCTCGGTGAGCGTCCAGCCGCGCGCGCCCGGCGCGCGGTGCAGGATGTCGACGGACACGAAGACGTCGTCGGCGCGAAAGGACGCCTCGTAGACGACCCGCGCGCCGCCGGCGATCGCCTCGCGCGTCCGCTCGACGCGCTCGTCCGGCTGCCAGTACGGTAGATCGACGAGCACGCCGCGCGGCACGTAGTCGCGCGCGAGCTCGCCCACGCGCGAGCCCTGATCGAAGATCGCCTGGAGCTCGGGGCCGGTCTCGAGCTCGGGCGCCTTCGGCTCGTGGACCTTCCACCAGAGCGCGCGGTGGCACTGAAGCCCCGCGGTGAAGCGCGACTTCGACAGGCGCACCGGCCGGCTCACGGCTTGCCCCGCGCCGCCGCCAGCCGGACGATCTGCGCGTCCTCGATCGAGATCGACTCGGCACGCGCCAGCGCGTCCGCGCCGGCGGCCTCGTCCCCGAGCACCGCGAACAGCTCGCGCAGCAACGTGGCGTTGCCCGCGTCGAGCGCCGCTTGCAGGAGCGGGATCGCGCGGCCGGCAATGTCGAGGGTGCGCGCGCGGCGAGCGCGGGCTCCAGCCGGAAACGAGATCACGGAGGGCTTGTTCATCACAGCCCTCACTCTGCGACCGTGGTCCGGCCGAACGACCCCTACCGGTTAGGCGCGACTGCGCGCGTGTTCACTCCGCCGGCGCCGACCCTGTCTCCGGCCTGCTTGTTAGCATGCTAACAAGATCGCACTTCGCGGCTGAAACACGCCGGATCGGCGGTCGCCCTGTGCCGCGGAGCGCGAGCGGCCGTTGAATCGCCCTCGATTCCGCGCTCCGTCTCGCTATCCCCCCCGCGCGCCTGCGAGTGCTTCATCGCGCTCTCACCGAGCAGGCGCCGTGGGGGGGACGCCCGCGCGCAGGCGGCGCGCGCAAGCGCCGCGAGCGTCCACGCGCGTACCGCGGGGCGGCGCGAGCACGCCGCCGAGCACGGGCGAGGGGGGGCCGCCGTCTCTCTTTCCCCTCAAGCCACACCCAGCTGCGCGAACAGCGGCTCGATCACCCGACGCAGCTCCGCGCGCTTGGGCGCGCACACCTCCTCGATGAGCAGCACGTTGTTCTCGAGCGAGCCCTGGTGTGCCGCGTACGGCAGCTCGATCTCCCGAATCGCCGCGTCCCTGTCCCACCGTGTGCGCATCCTCGCGACGAACCTCGCGCTGGGCACGATGTCCTGCAGGAAGGCGAGCGTGCAGTTGCGCAGCTTGGTGGCGCTCGCGACCGGATCGGTCGCCGCGCGCCCGCTCGCGTGAACGTCGACGGTGATGGCCTCGCGCGTGACGTCGATCACGGACCAGGTCATTCCGCCGAGCATGGCGTATTGCCCTCGAAACGAGAGCAGGGCTTCGTTGAGGATGCGGGTGAGCTGCGCGCGCGCAGCCGCGTCGGAGTCGGTCATCGGGAACCTCATCGCTCCCCGCCGTGGGCGGGGCTGGCATGGGCACCGCGTTCGCGAAGGCGAATCGGTTGCCAGGGCGGTCGGCGGGCCAGGTCCCTCGCGCCCTTCTGGATGATGCGGAACGACTCCAGGGTGTGTCCGAGAGGCGGCGCGGTCAATGGGCAGCGAGAAAGTTGAAACCTTCGCGCCCGGCAACGACACTGGATGCTCGGGCCGGAGGGCATATGAAGATTCGAATCCTGGCATTGGCTTGTCTGGGTTTGCTGACCGCGGCGGCGTGTGGGGGCGACAACGCCACCACGACCGACGGGGGTCCGGATGGAAGCCTCGGCGACGGCGGCAATCAGCCGGACGGGACGACGAATCCCGACGGCAGCACCAACCCCGATGGCAGCATCAATCCCGATGGCAGCACCAATCCCGATGGCAGCACCGGCGACGGCGGCGGCAGCACTTCGGTCAAGTGCGGCACCTCGACGTGCGCGCTGCCGGGCCCTTGCTGCATCACGGGCGCCAACACGGCGACGTGCGTCTCGGATGGCGGCGCGTGTCAGGCGGGCGGAAATGACGTCTCGCTGAAATGCGCGAGCGCCGCGGACTGTCCCTCGTCGCAGGTCTGCTGCCTCGACGCGACGCTCACCACGCCCGCGGCGGTCTGCGCGGCGACGTGCACGGGCCAGGATCACGCGATGCTCTGCGATCCCAGCGGGACGGCGCAGGCCAACGCTTGCGGCGACGCGGGCGCCTGCGGCAACGGCAACATCGACACCTGGGGCCTCACCAGCGCGTACGGCACCTGCGGAGACGTCACCGGCCCGCTCTGAGCCGGACGAGCTGCGCGGCTCTGCTCGCCGGCAGCTCGACATCAGCGTGTGTCGCGTGGCCCCTCGATTGCATCGTCGAGATCGGGAGCACCGTCATGACGCTGCAGCACACTCCTCCCTCGAAGAGCCCGATCCCGAAGCACGACCGTCCATCCCCGGGCGCCGAGCCCGGCCACCTGGCGTTGCTCTTCCAGGAGCGGGTCGAGCGCTACGGCGACAAGACGGCCCTGCGGTACGAAGCCGGGGGCAGCTGGCACGACATCTCGTGGAAGCAATTCGGCGAGGACATCCATGCGACCGCCAAGGGTCTGCTCGAGCTGGGCGTGCAGGAAGGAGAACGGGTCGGCATCTACTCTGCCAATCGGCCCGAATGGACCGTCGCCGATCTCGCGGCGATGCGCATCCGCGCCGTCCCCGTGCCGATCTACGCGACGAGCACCGCGAAGCAGGCCAGGTACATCCTCGACGACGCGGGGATCCGGGTGCTGTTCGTGGGCGGCCGCGACCAGTACGACAGAGCGCGTTCGCTCTTCGGCGACCACCATCGCCTGAAGCTGATCCTCTTCGATCCGGCGGTGGCGCGAGATCCGAGCTACGGCTCGATCTACTTCCTCGACTTGCTCGAGAAGGGCCGGCACGCCGAGCGCGACGACGAGGTGCAAAGGCGCCTCTCGCGGGCTCGGCCCGAGGATCTCGCCACGCTGATCTACACCTCCGGCACCACGGGCGTCCCCAAGGGCGTCATGCTGGATCACGCGAACATCGTCAGCGCCCTCCCGCCGCACGATCTCCGGCTGCTCGACCCCAACGAGGACGATCGGTCGCTGTGCTTCCTCCCGCTGAGCCACGTCTTCGAGCGGTGCTGGACGTTCTACGCGCTCTCGCGCGGCATGACGAACCACTACCTCGAGGATCCGACCCGGGTGCTCGACGCCGTCAAGGAGGTCCGACCGACGATCATGTGCGTGGTGCCGCGCCTGTACGAGAAGATCTACGCCGAGGTGAATCGGCGCGCCGAGACCGGGTCTCCCGTGCGGCGACGCCTCTTTCACTGGGCCATCGCCGTGGGCGCGGAGGCGGCCCGCCACCGGCGCGAGGAGCTCCCCCTGTCGCCCGCGCTCGAGATGAAGCACCGGATCGCCGACGCGCTGGTGCTGCGGAAGATCCGGGCCATCCTCGGCGGCAGCATCAAGTTCACTCCCTGCGCGGGCGCCCCGCTCTCGCGCGAGGTCGAGGACTTCTTCACCGCGGCCGGTCTGTTCATCTGCCAGGGCTACGGCCTGACGGAGACCTGCGCCACCGTCACCTGCTACGAGACCCTTCACTACAAGCCTGGAACGGTGGGCAAGCCGCTCCCCGGCATCCAGGTGAAGATCGCCGAGGACGGCGAGGTCCTCGTCAAGGGTCACGGCGTCATGCGCGGCTACTTCAACAAGCCGGACGAGACGGCCGCGACGCTCGTCGACGGGTGGTTCAGGACGGGGGACGCCGGCACCCTCGACCCGGACGGCACGCTCCACATCACCGACCGGATCAAGGATCTGATGAAGACGTCGGGCGGCAAGTACGTCGCGCCGCAGCACCTCGAGGCGGATCTGGGCGGCGATATCTACATCGCCCAGGCCGCGGTGGTCGGCGATCTGCGCAAGTACGTGACCGCGCTGCTCGTCCCGTCCTTCCCCGCGCTCGAGGAGTGGGCGCTCGCGCGAGGCCTCTCGTGGTCGTCGCGCGAGGAGCTGATCCGGCTGCCCGAGGTGCTGAGCCTGTATCGCGAGCGCGTCGACGCGCACAACGCCCGGCTCGCGCGCCACGAGCAGATCAAGGACTTCACGCTCCTCCCGAAGGAGTTCTCGATCGACGCCGGGGAGCTGACGCCGACGATGAAGACCCGGCGCAAGCAGATCCTGTCGACCTACCGGGGCGCGATCGACGCGATGTACGGCTAGCGCAGAAGCCAAACGCGAGAGGTGCGTCATGGAAGCGACCCAGCAACCGACTCAGCCCGGCAACGACGAACAGAGGCTCGTCGCAACTCACCTCGAGAGCTTCGACGACCTCGACTACAACGTCTTCAGCCACCAGAAGTGGTCGGAGCTCCACAGGAGCCACTCGTCCGACGTCGTCGTGCACTGGCCCGACGGTCACGTCACCAAGGGCATCGAGAAGCACATCGAAGACCTCAAGGCGATGTTCGTCTGGGCGCCGGATACGCACGTCCAGCAGCACCCGGTCAAGGTCGGCCAGCAGGACTGGACGGCAGTGATCGGCGTCATGGAAGGGACGTTCACGAGGCCGATGCCCATCGGCGGCGGCGGGTACATCCAGCCGACCGGCAAGCCGTTCCGGATCGCGATGGCGACGTTCTGCCACTGGAAGGACGGCTTGATGGACGAGGAATATCTCTTCTGGGACAACCAGGAGTTCATGAAGGAGATCGGCCTCGGCCCCGGGAGCCCGTGAGCGTCTGGCCCGACGCCGCGCCCGCCTGCTCGAGCGGTCTTGCGGCCAGGCCCATGGCTACGTTCCCTCGGGGGTGGACGGCCCGCTCTTCTTCGGGCGGCGCCGGCTCCTGGTGGTGATCTGCCACGTCACGAGGAGGAGCAAGAGGGCGAAGACCAGCCACGCAGTCACGGTCATCATGAGGACCTCGCGGTAACGGCTCGGCGTTCTCGGCTCGCATACGTGCAAAGGCAGGACCACACGCGTGACGGCCGAGGCGGCGTGGGGCTGGCATCTCGAATGCTTGGATTCGGTGCGTAGCGTGAAACCATCCAAGCTCATGAATGCCGCGTTGACCTCGTCGTGCTTCGTCGCGTTCACGAGCATCACGCTCGCGCTCGGCGGCCCCACACCCGCCTCGCGCGACGCGACCGACGACGGCGGCGTCGCGTGCGTCGAGGTGCGGGGGGAGGTCCGCTACGGCGCCCTGGCGTACGACCACATCGTGCACCTCAAGAACGTCTGCGACGTGGCGTTCCTGTGCACGGTGAAGACGGACGTCAACCCGCAGCCCATCGTGGTCACCGTCCCGGCGCGCCAGGAGGTCGAGGTGCTCACCTTCCGCGGCTCGCCGGCTCGCGTCTTCGTGCCCTACGTCACGTGCCAGCCCAACCCTTAGGTCTCGAGCAGCGGAAGCGCGACGTGGACCTCGGTGCCGCGACCGAGCTCGCTCTCGGCCCAGATCCGCCCGCGGTGCGCCTCCACGATCAGCCGCGCGTTGTACAGGCCGAGCCCCGTGCCCTTCACCTGGCCCGCACTCTCTGCTCGGTAGAAGCGCTCGAACAGCTTGGGGAGCTCGTCCGCGGCCACGCCCACGCCCTTGTCGCTCACCGTGATCAGCGCCTCGCCCTCGCGCCGCCTCACGACCACGCTCACGGGCTGCTCCCCGGAGAACTTGAGGGCGTTCGAGAGCAGGTTCTCCAGCACGCGATCGAGGCGGTTCGCGTCCGCGAGGACCCGGAGCGGCTCCGGCTCGATGCGGACCTCGATGCGATCGCGCTTGGCCGCGGGCGCGAGCCGCACCGAACCCGCGGCCCATTCGCCCAGGTCCACGGTCAGCTCGTGCAGCTCGATGCGCCCGGATTCCAGCCTCGTGGTCTCCAGGAGATCGCTGAGCAGGACGTCCATTCGATGGGCGCTCGCGATCAGCGAGTCGAGCGCCTCGCATTCGTCGGTGAAGCCCCTCGCCGCCAGCGACTTGCGCAGCAGCTCGGCCCGGAACGTCACGCTCGTGAGCGGGTTGCGCAGATCGTGGGAGATGAGGCCGACGTACTGATCGCGAAACTCCTCGGCCATCTTCCGCTCGGTGATGTCGATCGCGATGACCATCAGGACGAGGCGTCCGTCCCACCAGGGAATGGCCTTGTCCATGCAGCGGAACCAATGGTGCGTTCTCGGGTTCTGGACCTCCCGCATCACCACGGGACCCGGCTCGCCGTTCACCAGCAGGCGACCGTTGGTGCAGTGCGCGCAGGGGCTCGTCCGGTCCACCTGGAAGACGCGGAAGCACTGCTTGCCCACCAGGCCCTTGCCGAACAGCTTCTCCGTGTACGGGTTCACGAACAACAGCTGGTAGGTGTCGAGATCGGTGACGTAGACCGCCGCGTTGAGCGAATCGATGATCGACATGACGGAGACGAACTGCTCGATCCAGGCCAGGTCCTTGGCCTGGGAAGGAGCGAGCAGCTCGAACGACGCGCCGGCTTGCCGACGAACGCGCTGGAAGAACTCGCACTCGGTGCAGCTCTCGCCCTTCGCGATGCACTCTCCGACGACCTCCCCGTTGCAGAAGGTGCCGGCCACCGCCCAGCAGATCCGCCCGCCGTTCTCGCCCCCGTTGACGCCGGAGTACGAGCCGGGCTGCGAGGCGGGGCACACCCCGAGCTGGCCGACCGTGCTCCCGCCCGGGTTCCGGCCGCAGCCCATGACCTCCCAGCAGTTCTCGATCTTCATGCCAGACCCCCAACTCATTTGGGGCACAAGCTAACGCACGGGCTGTGCGGACCAGATGATCTTTGCCCTGGCCGAGGCTCTTCCATGACCAGGATGTGCCGGCTCGGTCCAAACGTTGCGTCCTGTCACGCGATGACGCCTCGCTCTTCTTCTTCAGCTGCGCGTCTTCCGAAGCTGCTCGGCGTCCCTCGCGGCGTCGTGATGCTCGGCCTGGTGAGCTTTCTCACGGACCTGAGCTCCGAGGCGATCTTCGCCGTCCTGCCGGTGTTCATGACCAGCGTGCTCGGCGCGAGCGCGCTGCTTCTCGGGACCATGGAGGGCCTCGCCGACTTCGCCGCCTCGTCGCTCGATCTGGCCTCGGGCTACGCCTCGGACCGGCTCGGGAAGCGCAAGGGCCTCGCCGTCCTCGGCTACGGTCTCTCCACGGCGGCGAAGACCGTCCTCGTCTTCGCGGCCACCGCCGGTCAGGTCTTCGCGTTTCGCGTCGTCGAGCGGCTCGGCAAGTCCATCCGCGGCGCGCCGCGCGACGCGCTGCTCGCCGGGGTCGCCCCCAGGGAGAAGCGCGGCACCTCGTTCGGGTTGCACAAGGCGCTCGACAAGGCGGGCGCGGTCGCGGGCCCGCTCGTGGCGTTCGCGCTCCTCGACCGCTTCGGTCAGTCGCTCGACTCGTTTCGCAGGCTCTTCCTCGTCGCCGTCGTCCCCGCGTTCGCCTCCGTCCTGGTGCTCGTCCTCCTCGTGCCCGAGCGCAAGGCCGAGGGCTCGAAGCGAGTCCCCCTCCGCGAGGCCGTCCGCACGCTGGGCCCCGGCTACCGGCACTACCTGATCTCCGCCGGCATCTTCTCCGCGTCCTACTTCAGCTACGCCTTCCTGCTGCTCGCCGCCGCGCGCGCCCACTTCGAGACCAAGCACGTGGCGCTGCTGTACGCGCTCTTCAACGTCTCGTTCACCGTCCTGTCGGTGCCGATCGGGCGGCTGGGCGACCGCATCGGACGGCGCGCGATCATCGCCCTGTCGTACGTGCTGTACGCGCTCATGGCCGTGGGGTTCGCCGTGGCGACGTCCAAGACGGCGGTGATCGGGCTCTTCCTCGTCTACGGGCTCTTCTACGCCATCGACGAGGGGCAGACGAAGGCGTTCATCTCGGATCTCGTGCCCGACGCGTCGCGCGCCACGGCGATCGGTGCGTACGGCTTCGTCACCGCGCTCGTCTACCTGCCGGCGTCGCTCGTCGCCGGCGGGCTCTGGAAGGCGTTCGGACCCGCGGCCACCTTCGGCGTGGCCGCCGCGATCGCGGTCGTCGCGCTCGTGTACTTCCTCGCGTTCCAGCCCCGCCAGGCCCGAGCGGAGAGCTAGACTTGCGGCTGCGGGTGGTCGTGCGTGTCGCGCTCGGCGTCCTCCTTCGTCTTGTGGACCGTCCCGCTCGCGTGCTCCGGCGGAGAGTAAAGGGTGTAGAGACGCAGCGGCTCGCTCGCCGAGGTGTTGATCACGTTGTGCTCGGCTCCCGCGGGGATCACCACGGCGACGCCGTCCGCGAGCGCGTACTTCTTGCCGTCGATGACGGCCTCGCCGCGGCCGGACTCGACGCGAATGAACTGATCGCCGCGCTCGTGGCGCTCGAGGCCGATGTCCTCGCCCGGCCGGAGCGTCATCACGACGAGCTGGCTGTGCGGAGCCGTGTAGAGCACCTGTCGGAAGTTCTCGTTCTGACGCGCCCTCGCTTCGATGTTCGTCGCAAACCCAATCATTGGCGGCTCCTTGCGTCGCCACCAAGCAAGAGGCGGACCGGACGCGCGCAGCCGGCCGCTCTCGATCCCCGCGCCGTCACGCACGCACTGTTTGCGACAGGCCGCCGCAGTCGCCGCGCCTCGCTGGAGGGTCTTCCCGCAAGATCGTGCGACGCGCGGTGGTCCGCGCCTTGCGTGAACCTTTCGTGGTCCCATGAAGGGTCTGCTCAGCTCGCGCTTGGGCTTCCTGGCGCTCCTCGCGCTCAGCGCCGACAACGAGCCCACGCCGCCTCAGCGCGTGACGGCCCTGCAGCACGTCTGGCGCGTCGACGACGGCAAGTACTGGCACATCGAATCGACCCGGGTCGAAGACCCGGCCACGACGGACGCGGTCGAGAGGACCCGCGGCGCGTGTCCCGCGGGCATGGTCGAGGTCGCGGGCCAGATGAAGGTCGCTCGGGACGACGAGGACCTCGACGCCCTGCAACTGACGACGTGCACGGAGCGGCTCGATCCCGCGGTCCCCGAGCGGTGCGCCGCGTACGACGAGGACGCGTGGCTCGAGCTGTCGAAGGACCTCCCGACCCAGCCGATGCGCTTCTGCATCGATCGCTTCGAGTACCCGAACCGCAAGGGAGACTACCCCTTCGTCGCGGTCTCGGGGACCGAGGCCGCGGCGCTCTGCGAGAGCAGGAGCGAGCGCCTCTGCTCCGAGGACGAGTGGACCTTCGCGTGCGAAGGCGAGCAGGCGTGGCCGTATCCCTACGGCTTCGCTCGCGACGACACCGCCTGCGTCATCGATCGGCCCTACCGCCCCGTCGACGAGCGAGCCCTCGGCGATCGCGAGAGCGCCGCGACGCTCATCGAGCTCGATCGCCTCTGGCAAGGGGAGTGGTCGGGCTCACGCCCTCGCTGCCGCAGCCCCTTCGGCGTCTACGACCTGACGGGCAACGTCGACGAGTGGACGCGCTCGGTGCGACCCAAAGGGTACCCGTCGATCCTCAAGGGTGGCTACTGGGGCCCGGTGCGGACGCGCTGTCTCGCCTCGACGCGGGCTCACGGCGAGGGCTACTACGACTACCAGCAAGGTCTCCGCTGCTGCGCCGACGTTCCCGCTCGGTAGCGGTGAGCGAACGGACCGTCAGTGGGGGACGGGCGGGACCACCACGGTGTTGATCGGCTGCACGCTGGCGCCGGCGGGGTAGGCGTAGCTCACCGCCTGCGAGAAATTCGTCGAGCCGAGCGGGCCCGTGGCGCTGGTGCCCCAGCCCCAGATCGTCAGCGCGAACGGGACGTCGCTGTGCGCGGAGTTCTTCCCGTTGTCGCAGTTGCCGACCTTCGAGAAGTTGCCCGTCTGCACGTCCGCGCGCGTGTACTGGTACGTGCCCGCGGCGTCGACGGGCTGCCATCCCGTGAGGACGCCGGCGCAATCCAGCGTGACGTCGTGGAACGTGTTGTCGGGGCCTTTCTTTCGGACGAACACCAGGTTCGTCTCGGGGTACGTCGGGTCGGTGAAGAAGACGTAGCTCGACAGGTATTGATCGGGCGGGATCACGTCGACGAACTCGGGGTCGCCCGCGCACCCGACCGGCGAGTTGTAGTCTCCAGGAAGGGTGAAGCAGCCCGTCATGTGGCCGCCGAAGAAGAACGGGTGCTGCGCGTCCTGGCTCCGAACGACGAACGGTCCGCTCGCGTCCCACTCGACCAGCTGCCCTTCGCTGAGCGTGGTGGGCGCGCCGGGCTGCGGCGGATCGTAGGTGAGCGTCGTCCCGTTGACCGCGCCGACGAAGCGCCACGGCGGCGACTCGTTGAGCGACGAGAGCCTGTTGCGATAGCGCACCGCCACGTATTCGTGGCCGAGCGCCTTCACGGGCGGAATCTGCTGGTGCATCCCGTCGCACGCGGGCTGCTCGAGGTTCGTGCAGCCGTGCCCGCCCCAGCTCCCGATGGGCAAGTTCGACTGGACGACGCTCCCGGTCAGGTCCGCCGGCTGCTGGATCCGCAGGAGCTGGCCCGCCTTGAGGTTGTAGGTCGTGACCGTGTTCGCCGCCGCCGCCGCGACGTTCGTCCCCGCCGTGATGGCCGCGGTCGGCACGATCTGAATCTGCGTGTTGTCCTGCTGCGCGACGAAGGCGATCCACGGGTTTCCGAAGCCCGTCTCGCTCCACGCCGAGGTCGACACGTAGTTGTCGTCCCAGGCCGACGTCGGCAGCAGCAGCGTCGCGGAGGTGACGGCGCTCGAGCCGCCGCCGTAGGGGAAGATGTCGTAGAGGACGACGGGCGCGTCGGTGGAGATGTGGAAGGCGTTCGTGAGCTGGGTGCCGGGAGCGCTCACCCCCGTGATCGCCGGGCCTTTCGGGCAACCGCCGGCGCTCGCGCTCGACAGGAAGAGGATCGCGACGCCGCCGACGGGGACTTGCCCGTTCGTCAGCGGAGCGTAGGTGATGTTCTGGCCGGTGCCTTGCGGCGCGAACGCGAAGGTCGAGAGGTTCGTGAAGTTGGTCGTCCCCCACGAAGCGCTGATCGTGACCGGAGAGCCCCACGTGTTCGCGACGTAGACCGCGAAGCACGTCTGCGCGGTGAAGTCCGTCGCGGGCACGGCGTAGTAGTCGCACCCGACGCTGCTCTTGTTGGCCTTGGCCGCGTCGCACGCCGCGATGCACGTCCCCGCGGCGCAGCCCTGGTCTTGCGGACACGCCAGGACGACGGTGCCGTGGCAGTCCACGACGTCGTGCAGATCGCCCGAGCACGTGAGCGCGCACGCCGAGCCGTCTCCGCCGGAGTCGCCGAAGGTCACGCCTCCGTCGCCGGAGACCGTGGAGTCTCCGCCGCCGCCATCGCCGCCGACGCTCCCGTCCTGGCAATACGTGGAGAAGCACGTGCCCCCGTTGTTGCCGCACCCGGTGAGCGCAAGGACGAGCGCCGCGCAAAGCCCAAGCAAGAAGTACCGCATGATGACCTCGGCGTGAGTCTAGCTCGGGACGCGGCGCGCGTCAGCGCCGCGGGGTGACGGTGATCGTCACGAGCACCGTGGGAGGCCCCATCGTGCCGGCGCGGCACTGCGTGACGCCGGGGTGGAGGCCGGTGACGTAGAGCCGGTTCGACTGCGGCGTGTCGGCGCGCAGCTCGGCGCGGACGATGGTGACGTCGTCGCAGCGAAGCCCGCGCGCATACCCCACGTCGAGCGAAGCGGTCGCGCCGACGGCCACGGCGAGGCTCGCCTCTCCCACGACGGGATCGGCGGACGCGCGCGCCGCGAGCGCGACGACGAGGGTGGCGAGGAGGGCAGCGTACGTCTTCAATGGCGCGAGACCCGCAGACCGAGCGGCGTTCGGGAACATCTGCCCCGATGGCGTTTCGGCGCTCGTGGAAAAATCATTGTCCCACTTCGCACTTCGTCGCGCAGTAGCTTTCGCTCGCGAAACATGAAGTCCCACAAGCTCGTCTCCCTCCTGGTTCTCGTGTTGGCGTGCAGCTCCAAGTCGTCCGAGTTCGGCGACGGCGGCGGCGGGGGAAACGACGGAGGAAACGACGGCGGCCCGATCACCACGAGCGACGGCGGCTGCGTCTTCTGCGGAGTGGACGGGAGCTCGGGCGGCGACGGTTCGGTGCCGTGCGTCCCCAACCCCGCCAACTACGACATCCCCGGCAACGGCTGCGACGACGACGGCGACGGCAAGGTCGACAACGTCGCCGTCTGCGACTCCAGCCTGCCCGCGACGGGAACGGCGATGCAGATGGCGCAGGCCATGGGCCTCTGCCAGCAGGCGTCCTCGTCGGCGTGGGGCGTCGTCTCGGCGACCTTCACGCAGGGCTACGGCAACAGCACCGCGCCCGACGCCCATCAGACGAGCATCCTCGGCACCTTCGGAAACGCTCTCAAGCCGCGCGAGGGCGGCTCCTTCGGCATCCTCAGCTCGGGCTACGCGCAGGCCAGCGACTCCTGCCCGACGAACCAGCGCTATCAAGGCATGGCGGGGACCTCGTTCAAGTACGGGTGCGCGATGACCGGGCAGGGCGCGGCGCCGTCCGGCTTCCCGAAGAGCGCGACCGGCTGCCCGTCGCAGCAGAACGAAGCCGTCAACGACGTCGTCGATCTCCAGCTGAAGATCAAGGTCCCGGCCAACGCCAACGGCTTCTCGTTCGACTTCGACTTCGGCTCGGGCGAGTGGCCGGAGTTCGTGTGCAGCCCCTTCAACGACGCCTTCATCGCCTACCTGAAGTCGGCCGCCTTCAACAACGGCACGCCGGACAACATCTCGTTCGACTCCAAGAACAACCCGGTCAGCGTGAACAACGGCTTCTTCAGCGAGTGCGGGCCGGCCAACGCGGCCACGGGGTGCAACGCGCAGGCGACGCCCGGCACGGCCGCGTGCACCGGGGGCACGACGAACCTCGTGGGGACGGGCTTCTACGATCTCGGCGATCAGAGCGCGTGCGCCACCGGCGAGACCGGCGGCGGCATGACCGGCTGGCTCACCACGCAAGCGCCCGCGCAGCCGAGCGAGACCATCACCATCGATCTCATCATCTGGGACACCGGCGACCAGTTCTACGACTCGTCGGTCATCCTGGACAACTGGACGTGGAAGCCCCACCCCGTCGCGGTCAGCACCCAGCCGAACTGAGCGTTGGCGGCGCGTCCTATTCGCGCCGCAGCTCGCGTGCTCGGCCACGGAGCCAGACGAAGGCGATGAGGACGGTGAACGAGAAGTTGACGACGGTCGCGCACGCGTAGCGCGCCTGCGGCCACTCCATGACGATGGCGAAGCCGGCCAGGTAGGCCAGCGCGGCGGGGAAGAGTCGCCACTCGAGCGACGCTGCGACGGTGCCGATCGCGAGAAACCAGTAGAAGAACAGCCCACGGCCGACGTAGCGATTCGGCACGTGCATGGCGTAGAGGACGCCCGCCGAGACGGCCTCGACCAGCAGCACGAAGCCGAAGGCGCGGACGAGGCGTCGATTGAGCTGGCTCGCGCGCCAGCCCGCGAGCTTCCCCGTGAACGCGAACGCCGCGAGGACGATGGCGGTGACGGGCAGCGCCACCAGCGTCTCGAGCTGACCGAAGTGAATGCCGACGAGGCGCCCCGCCAGAGGCAGGAGCGTCCAGAGCAGGCCGACGCCCACGCCCACGCCGAGGCGCGCCCCGCGGCCGACGCGCGGGTCGAGCTCGCGCTCCAGGCGACCCAGGCGCTCGAGGCGCTCGGCGGCGACGTGCTGGCGCTGCTCGAGCGCGGCGAGCGCGTCGCGCGTCGCGGGCGAGAGCTCGGTCAGCTCGGCGGCGAGGAGCTTGGCGGCGGCGAGGTCGCCGTGCGCGATCTCGTGGTCGAGCATTCGTTCGATCACGGCGCGCAGGCCGCCGCGCGCGTGGGCGTTGTCCGGCCAGCTCCGCAGGGCTTCGCGATAAGCGAAGCGGCACTCGGTGAACGTCTCGTAGATCGAGGCGCGGGGGGCGTCGCTCGCGATGGCCCGGGAGATCTGCGAGGCGAGAAGGTCCGCGCGCGCGGCGAGCGCCGTCGAGCCGCGGTGTTCGAGGAAGGCGTCGATGCGGAGGCGGAGCGCGCGCGCCGACGCGGGCCGCTCACCGGGATCGAACGCCAGACAGGCGCGCAGCAGCTCGGCGAGCTCCTCGGGGACGCTCCCGGGGATGGTCACCTCCGACAGGAGGATGCTCGAGAGGAGCGCCTTGCTCGTGGTGCCGTGGTGCGGCGGATTTCCCGTCAAGAGCTCGAAGAGCACGGAGCCGAGGAGGTAGACGTCGGTGCGCTCGGTGAGCTCCTCGCAGATCAGCATCTCCGGCGCCATGTAGGCGGGCGTGCCGCAGACGCGCGTCACACGGCCCGGCGCGCACGCGATGCCCCAGTCGGCGAGGTACACCTCGCCAAAGTGACCGATCAAGACGTTGTCCGGCTTGATGTCGCGATGAAGGACCCCGCGCGAGTGCGCGAAGTGAACCGCGTCGCAGACCTCGCAGAACACCTTCAGGTGGAAGACGATCGGCTCGGTCGGTGAGCGCGCGCGGACCGCGTCGGGATCGCGCAGCAGGCTCGACCAGGGCTCGCCCTCGATGCGCTTCATCACCAGGACGGGCAAGCCCCCCACGTCGATGTCCATCTCGTAGACGGGGATGACGTTCGGGTGCTCCAGCGATCCGGTGATCAGCGCCTCCGCGACGAGCGCCCGCTCCTCCTTCTCGCCGCCTTTGCCCTCGCGTAGCCGCTTGACGGCGACGACGCGACCCAGCGCGACCTGCGTCGCCGTGTGGACGACGCCCATCCCGCCCTCGCCGATCCGCTCGCCGATGACGAGACGAGCCGCACCTCCGCGCAGCTTCGCGAGCACGCTGTCCGCCTGGCCTGCGCCGAACGGCTCGGTCGACGGCGTGAGCGACGAGCGCGGGTTGGCCACCATCGTATCGGCCCGGACGTCGAGCAGCTCCAGCGTGCGTTGGAGCCGCAACGTGTGCGATTCGGGGCCGTCCGTCACCAGGGACAGGATAGGAGCACTCTCCGGCCGAACAAGGGCCGAAAGCTCGCGGAGCCGGGGCCCTGGCCGTTGCCCGTGCCCGGCGCGGGCGCTAGCGTCTGCTCATGTCCGACGAAGAGATGAAGGCCGAGCTCGAGCGGCTCCGCGCCGAGAACGAGCGGTTGAAGCAGAAGAGCGAGCGAACCACCTCCCTCAAGGTCTCCGACAAGGGCGGCGTCTCCGTCTACGGGCTCGGACGCTTCCCGGTCACGCTCTACAAGGAGCAGTGGACGAAGCTCCTCGACATGGCCGACGACATCCGCGCCTTCATCAAGGAGAACGAGTCGAAGCTCAAGACGAAGGGCTAGGACCGAGCTTCGTCGAGCAGCGGGCGAATCCGCGCGATCGGAGCCGATGGAGGTCTGAGAACGAGGAGCCCTGCGTCGCTGCCCCTTCTGCGGTCGGCCTGGGCAGCCTCCGGAGCGTACGCCATACTTCCCGCATGGGGCCGCGAATCCTGGTGGGACTCGTTGCGAGCTTGCTCCTCGTCGGCTCGGTCTTGCTGGCTTGCAGCGGCGGGTGCAGCGATGGATTTCGCTACCAGACGGGGCTCGACGGGAGCGCGACATCGTGCGTGCTCACGCTTTCGGAAGGGGACGCGTCCCTAAGCGTTGCGATTGGTGACATGGCGCCGGACGCCGGATGCAGCAGCATCAATTCGCCGGGACTCACTCTCGTGAGCTGCACCAGCACGGACATCCCGGCGGGTCTGACGTGTCGGCGTAACTGTGACTTTCTTCAGATCGAGGGTGACCAAGACGCGGGCTTGCAGGCGGGCTCGGCTCTCGGTCATCCACCCCCACAGGATCCCGTTCCCGCATCGGTCAAGTGCAATGGGACGCTCGTCCCCTCCGCAGCGAAGCAGGCATTCCTTCGGAGCTGCGCCGGTTGATGTCATCGGCGGGCCCATCGTCACGCTCGACGGAGGCGGGCCGTTTGTGGGCGCTCACGCCTTCGTCGTGCTCATCAAGAGTCTCTGCGAGCACCGCCTCGTCCCCGACCACCAGCTCCGCAAGCTCCTGGCGCGCCACAGAGGATTCGAACCTCTGACCTACGGCTCCGGAGGCCGTCGCTCTATCCAGCTGAGCTAGTGGCGCTTGCGAGTCCCGGGGAATACCACGCCCCAAATTCCCGGTCCACCACCCCACCGACGCCCGCCCCCACCCCTTCCCGACGCCGCCTCCGTCTCCGTCTCCGTCTCCGTCTCCGTCTCCGTCTCCGTCTCCGTCTCCGTCTCCGTCTCCGCCTCCCCGCGCTCTCCCCTCCCCCCCGGCGTCCGCGAGGTCATCGCGGGTATCGCGGGGCGGACGCCGTGGGGGGGACGTTCGCGCGCAGGCGGACGCGCGCAGCGTTGCCAGGATCACTCGCGTCCCCCGTGGCAACGCGAGCACGCCGCCGAGCACGAACGAGGGGGGGCCCCCCATCTCTCCCCTCTTCCCCTCACCTCAACACCTCGAGGATCGCCGCCCGATCGTCCGTCCACTCCGAAAACCCCGCGCGCCTCACCACCTCGCGCCACTCCCCCGCCTTGCGCAGCGGCTCCAGCCGCGCCGCGTCCGCGCTCATCGCCACCCACGTCGAGCCAATCCGCACCCGCTTGTTCGCCTCCTCGTCGGGCACGTCGTGGTCGTCGCGGAGCACCGCCGTCCAGCCCTGATCGTGCGCCAGCTCCGCCACCACCGGCTCGAGCTCCAGGTACCGGTTCGAGATGTGCCAGAGCACGATCGCGCCCGGCGCGAGCTTGCGCCGGTAGAGCGCGAAGGCCTCGCGCGTCAGCAGGTGCACCGGGATCGCGTCCGAGCTGAACGCGTCGACCACGAGCAGATCGTAGCCGCCCTCGTCCTTCGCCAGCTCGAGCCGCGCGTCGCCG